>JALZUU010000670.1 GCA_023300665.1 Saprospiraceae bacterium
ATCCAGGCGTATAATTCTGGGGTTCAATTTAATCCTATGGCAGATAATAAAATGCAGTTGAACTCATCTGGACAATACGATGTTGAATCGGGCGCTTCAAATCCAGGTTCTTATGCTTTTACCAATGATACTTTTGCTAATACCGATGATGGTTCTTTACCCGCTGCACCTAGTATTAGTTGTTCCAGTGCTTTGACCTTTTATGATACGATCCCTGGTTTTGGGCTTGCTTGCTTGACTCCTACTAATTGTGGATGTCCGACTGGAGGAATTACCTTTTCTAGCTTAAGTTCCCCTCATACCGTACCCGTAGGAGAAGTTCATTGTTTAACTGGCTCAGGGATCTTTAATTCAACAGGTGATAATTTGAGCGTATTAGGGGATTTGTATGTTTTGTCGGGAGCAAATATCGAAGTTGAAAATAGCGGTTCATTAAGCATGGGGAATAATGCTAATTTGGTTGTTTGTGGAGGTGGGAGTTTTTATCATGACGAAGGCTTTGTAGATTATGATAATAACAATACCATTTACAATTTTGGATGTATGGAAATTTGTGGTGCTTTTTCAGATTATAACAATATTGTTATGGGAGAGAATTCTCTCACGGTCTTGAATTCGAGTCATCTTGATTTAAATGGGGATTTGAATTATGTTGGTGCGAATATGGAGAATGCATATTTTCATATAATTGGTTCATTTATCAATGGAAATAATAGTGGAAATATATGTTTAAATAGTGATCCTGAAATAATTGTTGAAATTGGAGGTACATCACATACTTCTACTTGTGCCACGGCTTGTAATGGTTGTTCTGAATTAAGTACCATCACGGATATTTGCAACGATGGATCAGTTGAGACCGCTTATTTGGCGCTACAACCTTCCCTCCTAGAAATCTGTGATAATGGTATAGATGATGATGGCGATGGATTGATAGATAGTTTAGATCCTGATTGTTGTGAGGCTCTGGCTCCTACCCTAAGTAAAAATTCATTCTAAAGTCTGATTTTCATCCCATTTTAATTCATCAAAATAAAACATTCCATAAAACAGCACCATGTTAATTATGCTAGTTGCCATTGCTGGATAGAGAAAAGATTCATTTCTATAAATGGCAATCAATACCACATTCAAGCAAAAAAGGGTCAATAATGGTTTATAAGCATTCTTATTATAAAGAAAAAACAGGACTAGACAAAATAGGACCAAAGAAATTAAAAACGTCATATAGGCCCCATCTCTACTAGGTCCATCAATTCTAAAACCTGCTTTATTAAGTTGATATAATAAAGTGAACGAAGTAAAAACAATAATCACTATTTTCCAGCCATTATTTTTGTTTTCTTTAACAAAATCTGATTTTAGTTGCGTGAATCGTTCTTGTTGTGAAGAAGATTCATCTGCTGCATTAGGGGGGATATCAAAAGTAATCAATGCGTATAACCAAGCCAAAACATTCACAATAGGAATATTTAATAAAAAGTAAAGTCCACCAAGATATTGGCTACGATGGGCAAAATGAGATACTAAAAAATTGCGATAAATAGCCGCAACAATAACCAAAGCCCCCGTACCTATCATCACCCTAATTATCAATACCATATCAAATGGAAGCCTAAAAGAATTTGCAATAAAAGAAACGATCCCTAGTCCTCCAACAAATAGAAATATTCTAAGACTCCAATAAATTGCACTATAACTTAACCGATCAATTTTAGCCATGTCATAACAGGTCTGCATCGCACCTAATATTGATTGCTTTGTTTTGATAAGTTGATAGATCCACCAAAATATACAGAGCTTTACGATTAGAAATAATTCTCGGTGAAGAATTCGAAAAATGCTTATCGGTCGATAACTATTTTCTCCGGTAGAAATACGAATTTCAAAAGGTTTTCGCCAACCAATCATCCTCGTAAATCCTTCTATCATTCGCTCAAAATTGCTAGGATCAAATGTGATTGTTAAACTCCAAATAATTATCCAAAATCCAATAAATTTTAAGCCTAAAGAAGATTTAAAATGGACCAATCCAAATATAAGAATGGGAATCACACTTAATATCAAACGCAAATAAAATTGATAGCTCATCGTTGGTACCATTCTGGAGGTATTTGGTAAAAATACATCCACTCCAAAATGAATGGCTATTGATAGTATAAGCGCAATAATGGCAGCTTTATTATCTTTCGAAATATAACCAACAAGCATCCAAAAAACGCCCGTGGATAAAAGCTCCTTTAGCTTATTTAGAAACATTCGTACATCCGTATTTTCACTTGGACGGCTAATACTATAACCTAAAATTCCTTTATAAGAAAGTAAGAACGAGTAAATAAATAGGACCACAACCACGAAAAGTGAAATCTTGATGGCCGTTCCAAATCGAGGGGTAATTTTCATAGTAGTTTTTCTTATTTGGAATAAAGTTAAAAATTTTATTCTAATATTGAAGTTGTTTAAGAATGAAGCTAGGTGATAAAAGGGCTAGTTGCATTTTGCTTTTGGCTATTAGCTTCATCCAATCTTGATTAAGGAGAGCAAGCAGCCGATTGCTAGGGGCAAATAGCAAAAAATAAAGTCAATTGAAATTGATATTGATATTGATATTGATATAGGAAATAGTATTCGTTTTGTCAGCTTTTAAACCCTGATTCGTATAAGTTATTAAAGTTTTATATTTGCATACTTTATGAGCATCTAAAAATATATTTTTAGAGAAAATTCGTTTATATTTTAAATGTAAAATCCATATTCTTAAACAAAAAACAATCTATCATCAAATACCTAATTTATTTATTTCTTCTGTTAATGATGTTCACGCTAAGTTGTAATTTAGATACGAATTTAAAATATATTACAGCCAATCAAATATCTCTAAACCAAGATGGCAACTTTGAAATCGTTGGCACCAGTGAATTAAGTTCCGAAAAAAAATACATTAAATCTCCTTATATCTCTATCTTTAATAAAGAACTTTTAAACCTTTCCAACCATCAATATAAAACCTTTGCAACTGTTCAGAATCCGAGGTTGTTTACCCATCAAAATGGAACGAAAATTTTAAGTTATTACGGGTCTAAATCCATAAATAATGGAACAAACCTTTCTTATTTACTTGAATTAAGTACTGATTATAAAATGCAAAAAAAATTGCTATTGGGAGAAAATATTCGAATTAAAAAAACTATAGGCCTTAAAAAAGAAGGTAGAAATATTACTTTATCCTACGACAAAAAAAAATTAAACATAGAATTGAAAGGTTTAGGACATCCAACCTTTAAAACGCCCTTTGCTTTGAATGAGGAACCGAGCATTCCTACCGACTTAGAACTAACAAAAAATAACGTTTTTCTTTTTTCTGGCATCCAAAATGGATTCAATTATCCAGACGGATATGACTACAACGAAATGGCAGCTTACGGATTTATTGGAGCAATGAATCAAGATGGAAATGTTCTCAAACATGCCTCTTATCAACAGGATCAACATGTTTTTTTCAATGATATTGAACTGGCTAAGAAGTCAATAATCGTTACTGGAACCAAACAAGAAAAAGGTAGTTCCATGAATCTTTTAATGGTCAGTTATAATGATAGTTTAGAAATTATAACTGAAAAATCTTTTATAAAAAAAGGATTCCAATATGGAATTAAAACCATCCAACATGACGAACATTATTATACCTTAATAGCAGATGAAAATCCCAAAAATCATAAAAAGAATCTTAGTCTGATGAAATCAGACCACTTACTTGAGCCTCAATGGATAAAAGAGTTTCCTTCCGATTATTCCACAGAACCGGTCGATATAATTATTACCAATCAACACATCTATTGCCTTATTAATGTCACCTCAGAAAATTCAACCTCGATCCAATCTGAAATTTATATGTTATCTATGGATGGTGAGTTCGTAAAAAAACAAACTATTCAGTAGAGAACCATACCTCTTCATCTACCTCTGCTAACTCATTCAAAGTTAGAAAATTCCATTCAAGCGTCCTTGCTTTTGTGTCTAATTTAAATTCCAATAACTTATCCTTTTTATTCTTTTGAATTGGAACTTTTTTCTTTCTATAATAGGTATTATTAATACCGGAAGCAAGGAAAGTCACCCCATTATCTGTCTCTTCTTCCGAACCCTTATTCCATCCACTATCCCCTACCACAACTAGTACCTCAATCCCTTTTTCTTCAAGCGTTACCAACTTAGGGTAAATGGTTTTTACAAAACTAGAAGAAGCGTCATCACAATTCATCGCATAATTATCTAGGTATCCATTAGACCTAAATTTTTTCATACCATCAAACTTAGGAAAAATCTGATGATGCATTAACAAGATAAAATGAGAAGCATAACTGAGGGTATCTGTTACGTTTTCCAACATTCGAAACTGTGCATTCAAATTTTCACAATCACTTGAATTTAAATTAGTGTTCAAAACAGAGATCACTAAATTTTCTATTTTTGTTGTATAGAAATCAGGTCTACCCGTTATATCATAATACATCTCATGATTGTAATTTCTATAATCATGGTTACCAAGAACAATATGATTGTTTGGATTTTTAAAATTGAAATGCTCATCTAACGTCTTTAAGCTAAGTGGATTTAGACTAGTCTCAGAACAAATATCTCCACCAAACCAAAAACCATCATAATCAGCAACTGGAATTTTGAATAACCGAGAATCAATCGTCCTATCCTTTTTAAATCCCCACTCATAGCTATGTCCAATAAATAAAAACTTAAATTCCGTAGGAGCTTTTTTACAACTAAAAAAAAGAATTAATAACAACAATCCTAAAACTTGCTTAAAATTTTTCATCATCTCTAATAATAATTAAACCTTTATCCTGTTCAGTATGATTTGATAGATCGAAAATTAATCAAAAATAGTAGAAAAAAGATTCTTAATGGAATTTTCTGATAGCTACCTCCCTTTCTTTTTCTAAATCCATGTCCATTTCCCAGGCTCTTTCTATCAAACTCCAGTATACTTCATCTTCTTGAGAATCTTGATTTTTCCCAGCACCACTACAACCCATTAACGTTGAGATTATTAATACAAATAAAAAAATATGTTTCATTAATTTTTTAATTTTTTCTCAAAACATTTACTGTTTTCAACCTCAACATATTGTCCATAATTTGGAATAAATTGATATCCATTTTTCTGATAAAGTCCAATAGCTTCCGGTTGTTTAGTTCCAGTTTCTAAGATACATTTATCATAGGACAATTCAGAGGTCCATTTTTCTAATTCAGATAAAATTTTGGAAGCAACTCCTTTTCCTCTATGATTAAGGGAGGTATACATTCTTTTAATTTCCATCGTTTTGTTATCAAACTGTTTTATTGCTCCACAACCTATTGGTTCTTCCTTTTCATAAACAACTACTACATATTTTATTTTATCAATTTTATTGAATTGAGCATAAAAAGCGTGTTCTTCTCCATCTCTTCTAGCTAAGTCAAGGTCTAATAATTTTACAAGACCAATGAAATCTTTATTTTTAGAATTAGTTCTTATAAGTCTCATTTTTTTACTTAACTAGGTTTATTTTTTGCCTGCCTGCCAAAGGCACGAAGGTAGGCTTTATTTTTAAACAGCTTCTTCATTTAGATTCGCTTTTCTTGCCTGTTAGCTAACTAACTTAAACTATTGCTATTTTTTTTCCTTCCGCAAAATTTTCTCCATTTTACGACCTCTTGCCAATTCATCAATCAGCTTTTCCATTTGTCTACATTGCTTATACAATTCAAATTCCTCCTCAATTTCTTCAATTCGATATCCACAAACGACTCCTTTAATCATGTGCGCATTTGAATGAATTTTAGCTTTTTGAAAAAACGCTCTAAAAGTTGTTTTTTCATCAATAAGCGATTGTAAAGTAGTTTGATCAAAACCAGTAAACCATCTAATTACTTCGTTGAGTTCTTCTTTGGTTCTGCCATTTTTCTCCAATCTATTGAGGTATAATGGATAAATGGATCCAAATATCATATTGGCAACCTTTTCATTTTTTTCTGGGGTAACTTTCATTTTAATTATTGTTCTTATTTTTCTTTGATCATACCTCGTGTAGCTACGAGTTCTTTCTTTGAAGTTGTTTAAAATACATAAATTCTGTGTCTGTTTTTTTAGGCCCATTTCATGGTTTATAAATTCTTTCTTAATCCAACTCGACTATTTCCGTCGGAATACCAATTTTCCATTTCCGTAAATTTATTATATGCTTGTCTATGGTAAAATTTTAGCGCCTTATCGCCTGAAGTCCATAGCCAAATATGCTTTACTCCTACAATTGCGACCTTTTCTTCTATTGATTTCAATAGTTTGGCTCCCAGTCCCTTAGAACGATATTTTTTCGCAACAAATAGGTCCGTCAGAAAAAACCAACCCGAATAATTTACACCATTTTTGTATGCTAAACCTGATGAACATCCTATAAAATCATTTCCAATTAATGCCACGAAACTAAACCTGTCTGAATGCTCTATCTCTACACCTTCCTCAAGTGAAAGTTTATCAAATCCAGCGTTCATCTGCTCAATTTCTTCAGTTGTCATCTCCCGATTTACAATATTGATTTTATTCATTTCTAACTTAAAATTAAAAAATATCTACAACTTTTCAAGTTATCCAAATATTTACTAGCGCAATGATTTCGACCTCAAATATCCACCACTAACCCACACCAAAAAACATTAAGGGCTTCTTCCATATGAAACTTCGCATTATGGTTGAAAAATCTTCTCTTCTAGTGTCTTCTTTCTGTCTAATTCAAATAAAAATATAACTATCTAGAATCCTTTTTTAATCACAGATATACAGGTAATCTCTGCTTAAATCATGTCTAAGATAGTGTATTTTGTATAAATCTAAATTCCTTAAATTTTAAAATATATATTTTTTTCACTCCTTTACTTAAAATAGCTTTGAAAGAGAATAGGAATTATCGATCAATCTTAAGACTTTTTGGCTTGATTGGTCATATCAGGTAAGCTAATTTTCAAAAAAATCACATTCAAAAAAGAGACTTTATTTAAGTGTGTCATTTTGCAGCCCGCGTTCCGGCAGTACCACTGTGATAGGCCAACCCGCTGACATATTTAAACCAGACAGTCTCTGAAAAAATATAATATCTCTTAGATTACTTTTAAACAACTTCATTAAAAATACCACCAATGAAATATCTATTACCGCTATTTTTAGTAGGTTTCTTTTTGACCAAAATCTCAGCTCAAGATGACCGAATTGCACCACTCCCAATTGATCTGGAAAATATTGATCTCTTGGAAATGACTCCACTGGACAACAAAGATTTGATTCGCGAAGAAATGCGACTCCGAAAACCTGGTAGACCCAATCATTTTGCACATACTTTTTATATCGATCAATCCTCTCAAGAAATTGGAGAATGGACTACCCTACCAGATGGTTCGAAGGTTTGGAGATTGAGAATTCATTCTAAAAATGCAAAGTCATTAAATTTAGGTTTTTCTAAATACAAGATGCCTTCTGGTGGTACCCTTGTGATGTACACTCCAGACTTTGAAAATATCTTAGGTCCCTTTACCCCAGCTGATAATGAAGACCATGAAGAGTTGTGGACACCGGTGGTTGATGGAGATGATCTTATTGTAGAAGTTTGGTTAAAAGAAAATAATAGAGATAATCTTGAACTGGAATTAAAATCTGTGAATCATGATTTTATAGGTATTAATTCTTCTATGTTTTTGTCCGGTTCCTGTAACTTGGATGTTATTTGTAGTGAATTAGATGGATGGGGAATGGTAGATGATTACCGTGACATCATCCAATCTGTTGCACTTACACAATTAAATGGCGCTTTAAATTGCACCGGATTTTTGGTCAACAATACAGCAGAAGATTGTACCCCTCTTTTTATGACTGCGAATCATTGTGGGCTTAATGCTGCCAGTGCGCCAAGTTTGGTTACGTATTGGAATTATGAAAATAGTACTTGTCGTCAACCTTTCAGTATTGAAAGTGGAGCGGAAGGAGATGGTTCATTAAATGATTTTAATACAGGTTCAGAACTGAGAGGAACTTGGGCTTCTTCGGATTTCACGATTGTAGAATTAGATGATCCAGTTAATACTTCAGCTCAAGCTTTTAGAGCAGGATGGAATGCGACGGATACTTTAGCGACCAATGTAATTGGGATTCACCAACCAAGTCGTGATGAAAAACGAATTAGTTTTTCAGATCAACAAGTCTTTATTGGTGATTGGAATGGTAATAATGTTAATAATCACGTCGAAGTTCCTGATTGGGATGTTGGAACTACAGAAGGTGGTTCGTCAGGATCTCCTATATTTGATCAAAATAAAAGAGTGGTTGGTCAATTACATGGTGGTACTGCGGCATGCGGAAACAATGGTTCTGATAGTTATGGATGGTTTAATGCGTCTTGGGAAGGTGGAGGAACACCTGGCACTAGATTAAAAGATTGGCTTGATCCAAATGATTCAGGCGTCATGGTTATCGATGGCAAAAATTGTAGCTTTGGTGTTATTCCAGACATTTCGTTTGTAGAAGTATGCGCACCTACCGATGCGATATATCAACTAACCGTTAGTGATAATTTTTCCAGCAATGTTGATTTAACAATTTCAAACTTGCAAGCTGGATTGTCCGCAACGTTTTCCAATAATACGCCTGCACCAGGTGAGATGATTACTTTGACGATCAGCAATACTGCAAGTCTGCCTTTTGGAACTTATCAATTCACCATTAATGGTACCGATGGTATGGAGAATTCAACGAATAACCTAACGTTAAATTTGTTTGATGGAATTCCAGCAACGCCTGTATTGACAACTCCATCTGATATGAGTACAGATATTTCTAACACTCCTTTCTTCAACTGGGAAACCACGAGTGCTAGTACTTATGAAATTGAAGTGGCAACGGATGCCATTTTTTCAAACATAATAATCACCAATCAAATGATAATTGAGGAGATGTTCGCTACTAATTTATTTTTGGATTCGGAGACTACTTATTATTGGAGAATTCGTGGAAACAACTTATGCGGAACTGGAAATTGGTCTAATATTCAATCCTTCACCACTGCAAATATTGTTTGTACTTCAAACCCTGCAATAGGACTTCCGATTGCTATTGATGATGGTGGCCCAAATACGATTTCTTCAACCATAAACTTTCTCTCCAGTGGTAATATTTCAGATTTAAATGTAATAGGCTTAGAAGGAACGCATACTTGGACCTCTGATTTAGCTTTTGTTTTGGAAAGTCCAGCAGGTACCTCTGTTGATTTAATTTCATCAATATGTGGTGATCAAGATGATTTCAATATCAGTTTTGATGATCAAGCTAGTGGTACCATCCCTTGTCCCTTTACAGACGGAGGTACCTATCCGCCAGAGGAAGGGACACTTTCTGACTTCAATGGGGAGAATCCTCTTGGAACTTGGACCCTAACAATAATCGACTCCGGAAATGGCGATGGAGGTAATTTGAATAATTGGAGCTTAGAAATTTGTACCGCTCCTGATAATACATTGAATGTTTTACCTTCTCAAACTGAGTTTACGGTTTGTGCAGGTTCATCGACAAACTTTGATGTTTTTATTGGTGGAGGTTTTGAAGGACCTATTCAATTGGGAATCATTGGAGGTGGTAATGGTGTCAATCTTACATTTAATCCTGCAAATCCAACACCTGGTTCTCTTGTCAACGTCACCATGGAGGTCGAATCTTCTGTAGCAGAAGGAGCTTATGATATTAATTTTTCAACCAGTGATACTAACAATGATATTCCTACCACCCTTGCTTTGAATGTGCCGAGCAATACGAGTCCTGTTTTGGGTCTGCCTATTGATGGCTCTAGCGATGTAACAATATCGCCGATTTTTGCATGGGACAACACTGATAGTTATAGTAGTTTAAATTTATTAGTATCATTGGACCCAAATTTTGGAAACAATATTATTGTAGATGAGGATCTACCAGTTGATGATACCAATTATATTTATCCAAATAGTTTGGTGGGAGGAACGACTTACTACTGGCAGATAAGCGGAACCAATGAATGTGGAGACAGAATATCTAATACTTTTTCTTTTACCACAGAAACAACTACTGGAATCGAAGAAATCGCTGCTCAACACATTGAATTCTATCCTAATCCAACACCCGGTAATTTGACGATTAATTTATCTTATCCTTTTAATGGAGTTATTCAAGGTCAAATTTATCATGTCAATGGTAGCTTGCTAGATAAGTTTCAAATTCCTTTTGGAGCAGCAACACATAACTTGGACTTAAGCAATCTTCCTACAGGTATTTACGTCGTAAAGTTAAAGCATTCAGACTTTATCGTCACCAATAAAATTATTTTAAATTAAGAGACTTTACGCTCATATCCCTACTCCTTTCGTTCAAATTTATGAAAATAATTCGAACGAAAGGAGTTCAAGTTTACAGCCAAGTGTGTAATTCATTAGACTTTATTTTTAAAAAAATTAAACATGAAAAATCTAAAAAACTATTTAGTGCTGTTATCTTTCTTGAGTTTTTCTTTATGGAGTTGTCATGGTGCAAAGAATACTACCGCTACTACTACTCCACCCGTCAAAGAAAAATTATGCATTGATTCTTCCAAAATTTCGAATGGACCTTGCACTAAAGA
>JALZUU010000671.1 GCA_023300665.1 Saprospiraceae bacterium
CACCCGCACTAAAACCATATTTTTTTAGTAACCCACTATTTTTATCAAATCCTTTCCAGCGTTCATCCGGTAATGGAATAAAATGTTGATCCCCATTAAAAATCGTTTGATAGAAATTTTCAATTCCCACACAATTTCCAAAATGAACATCCAAACCAGTAACCGCCATTGGCACCAAAGGGATCGATGACTGACCATTGGTCTGACTATTTTCTGGCAAATAATTTTCAACAATCATATGCGCATTCGTCCCACCAAAACCAAAAGAGTTGATTCCTGCTTGCTTATTTTTATCGGTCCAATCGGTCGTTTCCAGAATCATCTGATCGGTTCCAATCCAACCATTGTCTGATGTTAAACCAGCCGCCAAATTGATATTCGGTGGAATTTTATCTTTTTGCATAGAAAGCAAAACTTTCCCAAGTCCAGTCATTCCTGCTGCGGTGAGTAGGTGCCCCATATTTGATTTTACAGAACCCAACATTGGTTGTACTCCATGATCCGCAAAGAAGTTGGCAATCGAATTTAATTCTGTTTTATCTCCCAGCGGTGTTCCCGTGGCATGACATTCAAGATATTGGGTATTTTTGGGATCGAGGTTTGCAGCTTCGTAAGCCCGCTCAAAAGCGAGTCGTTGTCCTTTAGGGTTTGGACTTAAAAGGAATTTACCACGACCATCATTCGACAAACCAATGCCACCAATGACGCCTAAGATTTCATCACCATCTCGCTCTGCATCTGCTAATCTTTTTAGTACTACCATTCCTGCTCCTTCCGAAGAAACTAGGCCAGACGAATCTTGATCCAATGGAACAAATTTTCCATCATTCGGTGCATAGGCATGGAAAATCGAAAAGCCCATATGAATAAATAATTGATCAGAAGCACAAACTGCACCTGCCAACATTAGATCTGCTTTTCCCGTAATCAACTCATCCGCAGCCAACTTGATGGCATAAAGCGAGGTCGCACAAGCAGCATCCAACGCATAATGAGTTCCTCCTAATCCTAAAGCTTCTGCCACCAATTCATTGGGCGTATAATCCAACACTCCACCTGCGGGCGGGCGCTGCTCCATGGAAGAAATCTTAAAATCTGGATCGTTTAATAATTCACGAACCGACTCATTCAAAGTTTCGGTATAAATCTCCGCCAATTGTGCATGCGAAGTACTGGTTGGAAAAGATAAATTCCCTAAAACCAATCCACATCGTTTTAAAATTTCTGGTTGGTTGGCATAGCCTGCTGCCACTAACGCTTCGTGTGCTGTTTGTAAAGACCATTGATATAATTTATCTTGTGCGGCCAAATAATCCGCATCTATCTGATAACCATTTGGATCAAATTTAAAATCTCTAATATATCCACCACGCAGGGAATAACATTTATCTACAATTCCTTTTTCATCTTGAAAAAATCGTTGTGGGTCTACCCCAAAATCAGCCGCCGTAGCCAATCCCGTCAAATCTTTTGCCGCTAGTAAATTATCCCAAAACGCTTCCATGGTGGTGGAACCGGGAAATAAACCGGACATACTTATTATTGCTATTTTCATATTATTTATTTCGAGGTTTTTATATTTTTTTAAAACTCGGATTTACTTAGTTGTTCGTTCCTTCGTCACTCTCTGCCTGCGTAAATCCGAGAGAAAAATATAAAACTCCTCTCAACTGGTAATTAATTTTAATGCCTGTTTTGCTTCTTGCTTTTATTTATCGCGCTAACTATGCAATTGGGAAGCAAGTATTTACAGCGTCTCATGCGCTATTTTGAATCTTGATTCTTGTTCGGCAATTGGTTTTCTTTTTCGGCTTATACGATAAAAAAAGCCAATTGCTAAAAACCAATAGCCAACAGCTATGGGCCTACCATTGCAAATCTTTCGAAATCGTCACCGCACCATTTTCGGTCACCGCGTAAACTTTTCCGGTTTCATCGTAAACGGTACAATCCGCCATCATCATAAAATCGCTGGATTCTTTGATCGCAACATGTACCCATAATTTTTGTCCAAATTCCATGGGTGCGTATAAGGTTACTCGATCGGTTCGGAGCGGTAAACTTTTAGAGCCATCGTTTTTCCAAGCAACCCAAACGACCATTCCTTGGTATTGGATATCTGCAAAAAAGGTATTGGCAGAATTAACTGGAAACTGTCCTTGTTGAGATAGTGGAATTTCAGGAGCGGTACATGCGAGTACAATTTGTTGATCATTAAAATCTAAAATCTGATCAATTCCTTGATAATAAGGACCGTGAAATAACGTACCATCTGTATAAAGTTGAGCACCAGATGATGGGGTGAATTTTCCATCCAAAGCTGGTTTAAAAGTTGGTGCTTCCAATTTCATTTTTTTAGGAACCAACTCTACTTCCGCTTGGTAATGATAGACTGGTAATTTTTTACCTGGGCTTGAAATTTTCACTTGAAAGCAAATTTCTGACTCGGACTTTTTCGTTTCTTTTACTTCAATTCTAAAATCTTGAGGACTTGTTCCGTCAAATACCAATCCTTTAAATAGTTTGGTATTTTCTATTTTATGAATTTTAAAATCAGGATATAGTTGTTCACAACTACCAGCCATCCAACCAACGGCATTCACGATAGGTAAAACAGGATTCCCTTGAATTACATGGTGATTTAAAAATGGATTTTGTTCTGGTGTTAAAGTTCTTAGCAGTTGATAGGTTTGTAAATTCTCCCCTAGATAACTTACCGCTGCTGGGAGGGTTTCTCCTATCACCACTTGTGGTTCTCCATCATAAGCTTGATTAAATTCGTTGACCATCAAGGCTGCACCGCCTTCACTATTAACGAGTTTTACACCGGCAGCTTCAAACTGTATTTTTAATTCACCACTCACCATTCCGCTATCCCAAGCGCCCCAATTAATGGCAGACACTTTGGTGTTTGGATGATTGGTTTTAAATTGGTGCGCAGCTTTACTAAGTATTTCATTGGCAATCGCATAATCCGTTTGTCCTACATTTCCATAAAATCCAGCCACCGAAGAAAACAGAACTAGATGATCTAATTTATGAATATTGACCGATGCCATCAGACTTAATAATCCATCAAGTTTAACTGATAAAACATTGTCAAAATCAGTTGCTGTTTTATCTTGAATATATTTATCGGCTAATCTTCCTGCTCCATGAATTACCCCTGTGACTGCCCCCAATTTTTGAGTTGCAGCGAGTAAGCTAACTTTAAAACTACCAGGATTAGTCACATCTCCTTTTAAATAGATTGCTTCTCCACCTGCTGCAGCAATTGCATTTAGTGTCGCATCAATTTCTTTTTTCGCTGCAATTTGATTGAATAATTTTTTGACCGCAGGAAGGCTTGGCTTCTCTCCTCTTGCTTTAAAATCTTCCATGATTAATCGCTTCATCGCTCCTTCTTCATCGGTTTGATTTGCAAAACTTGGTAACTGAAATTCTGCATCCGATCTTCCTAATAAAATAAATTTACATTGAAAAGCCTTTGCCATTTCCATCACACAAGTCGCCGTAACCCCTTTCGCTCCTCCACTTACCAAGAAAACTGTTTCTTTGGTAACCGTAGTTTCAATGCTAGCACCTTCCGTTAATACAACCGGTTCCGCCACTAAATTAAAACGTCCAGCGGTGCTATACGCGGTTTCTAAAACCCCTACATTGGCATCGTGATATTCTTGAACAATACATTTAGCAATTTGTGAATTTTCCAATTCTGGCTGAACATCCACTGCTCTACAAAAAACAGAAGACCATTCTAGATTTAGGCATTTTACTAATCCAGGTAATCCGCCACCGACTACAGAAACATTCTTTCTTTTACCTAGACCTAATGCTCCATCCAACTGCGACACGGTAAGAAACCCAGCGCGTTGCTTTCCAGCTAACTCATTAAGTGGCGCTTGTAAATGTTTGGCTAACAAAAAGATGGTTTTTAAAATTTGTCTTTCTGTTGAGAAATGTTGTGCAAAATTTCCAGCTTGAAATTCAAAGTGCGGATGTAGATGAATAAAACTACCAATCTTTCCAAAGCGTTGGGTAATTTCAGAGAAGGCTGTTTGGATAGCCGTATCTTCTGTTTCGCTAAGGGTAACTTGGTTCTTGAATTTTGTGGGAGTAATTCCGGGTAAATTTAAAACCGCTACCGTATGTCCTTTGGCAGTAAGTTCTTGGGCGGTTGTTTCTGTTAGTACCGAACCTTCACCCGTCAATAAGATAAGATATCCTGTTGGTAATTTAAAATCCAGAAAATCCGGAGTAGGAAGAAAACTGAGTTTTACCTCACTTCTTCCTACTCCATGAAACTTTCCAGTCAGTACGGCATTTTTTGGGGTTCCGGTAGTTCTGTTTTGTTGAGGTACTACCGTATTTCCAGTTTTTGCGACTATGTTAGTTATGCCGACTGTTTTTTTTTTCCTACATAATCAACGATTTCTCCTAAGGTTCGTAGTTCTGTTAACTCTTGTGGATTAATTCCACTCATGGATGGATATTGCTTCGTCAATGCTCCGAATATTTCTACACGCTTGATAGAATCAATTCCTAAATCCGCTTCTAAATCCATTCCTAATTCTAGCATTTCTGCTGGATAACCCGTCTTTTCACTTACTACTTCTAAAAGCATTTTTGACAACTCACCCGCTCCTGCAGATTCTGTAACTACCGGAGCTGCCGCAGCCGCATTAATGGTGTTGATTCCATTTGCAGAAATATTAACCTGCGCTGGAGCTGTTAAATTATTTTCTAAAGATCCTGAGGCGTTTTGGTTGACATAACTCACGATTTCTCCAAGCGTTCGAAGTTCCGTCAATTCTTGTGGATTGATGCCACTCATGGATGGATATTGCTTCGTCAAAGCGCCAAATATTTCTACACGCTTGATAGAATCAATTCCTAAATCCGCTTCTAAGTCCATGCTCATTTCTAGCATCTCCGCTGGATAACCCGTCTTCTCGCTTACCACATCTAAAAGAATCTTCTCT
>JALZUU010000672.1 GCA_023300665.1 Saprospiraceae bacterium
TTAAAATATAAATGTTCTTCTGCTTTTGCCAAAGACCGTTTTAGCGAATATGGTATTTTACCGTATCATCTAATCGTTATGCAACGCCGACTAACCAAAGCTTTTGAAGATAAAGATGTAAAGAAAATTTTACGACTTTCGGCGGAGTTTGGTCATTATATTGGTGATGCGCATGTACCATTGCATACAACTGAAAATTATAATGGACAATTGACCGACCAAGTAGGGATTCACGGATTTTGGGAAAGTAGAATTCCTGAACTATTTGCAGATAAAGACTGGGATTATTTTGTTGGAAAGGCTACTTATTTCTCTGACCCTAGCGAACATTATTGGGATATCGTACTCACCAGCCATAGTTATTTAGATAGTGTTTTGTTAATTGAAAAAAACATGAGTCAGACTTTTCCAGAAGACAAACAATATTGTTACGACGAACGATTACAAACCACCATTCGTACGCAGTGTAAGGAATATGCTGCGGCTTATAACAAGAGAATGGGAGGAATGGTAGAAGACCGTATGCAGGCATCTATTTTAGCCATTGGTAGTGCGTGGTTTACTGCTTGGGTAGATGCAGGGCAGCCAGATTTGCGGAAGATAACTGGTTTTGAATTAACGGAGGCGGAACGGAAACAGCAAAAGGAGGAAGAAGCGCTATTTCAAAGAGGAGAAATAAAAGGGCGAGATCATTAGGAAAAAAACAAGAAACAAACAAATATTTCAGGATATAAAATGAATTAACTAACAAACGAAAAACATTCTCAATAACTTTAATAAAAAAAATATCGATTTTATTATTAAATGTCACTTGGAAGACTAATGAATTTTTCTATCTTTGCTTCGATAAAAAGTAGGAAAGTCTATGAAAAGTAATCCTTCTTACTTCGATTTTATTTTTAATAACCAATTTCAAATGAATTTTAGTATGAAAAAATTATGTACTCTTTTAGCCTTAGTTTTATGTTTAGTTTTTACACAATCTGCTATGGCGGTAAATGCTCCTGCTAAGACTGCAGACGTTAAGACGGAAGTAGTAAAGAAAGAGATGACTAAAAAAGAAAGTCGTCAATTGAAAAAGCAACAACGTAAAGCAGAACGTCTTCAAAAACGTATCGCGAAGTTCGAAAAGAAAATGGAAAAGCGTAGTGCTCGTGGAAATGATGACTCGAAGAAGTGGATGAAATTTTGGTTAATCGGTTGGGCGCTTGGATTATTGTTACCAATTATTGGTCTTGTCATCGGTACAAGTAGTGGTGGATTCGGTATTGCAGGAGTTCTATTTATTTTAGGATCACTTGCTTGGCTATTTGGTACAATTTCTCTAATCGTCTGGTTAGTCAAGAAAGTTAGCTAAAACAAAATAACTTTGTTTGTCTAAGAGTTTTAACTTTTAGCAAAAATAAAAGCTGATTATCGGTTCGTCCGATAGTCAGCTTTTTATTTAAATGAATTTTTTAGCTAAAGTGCTAGCGTAATAATTCTATTAAATTTTCTTACCGTCTGCGAGTATTTCTTTAAAAGTATCCACAATACCACCAAAACTATTCTGTTCGTTTCTGGCCGCAATATTACCCGCAAAATCCTCTTTGTCTTTTAATGAAAAATATCGTTCGATACCTTTAACAATTTCAAACTTATCTGCCGTAGGAACAAAGATGCCTGTTTTTCCATCTTCTACAAATTCTGAAAGACCTCCAACATTGGTAATAACGACTGGCTTTTCATAACCACAAGCAATATTAAGAATTCCACTTTGGGTAGCGCTACGATAGGGTAGCACTACGACTTCAGAAAGTGTAAAGTAGGCGGCCACTTGCTCATTTGGAATAAACTTATTGACTACTTTTACTTTATTAGCAATCCCTAATTTTTCTATTAATTGTAAATAAGGTTGTGGATTATCGTAGAACTCTCCAGCAATCAATAATCTGTAATCAGGATATTTTTCTTCCATTTCGGCGAAAGCCTCAATCAGAATATCTAACCCTTTATATTTTCGAACATAACCAAAGAATAAAAGCACGGTAGCATCTCGGTCAAATCCTAATTTTTCCTTTTCTGCTGCAATGTCTAGTTGCTCGTCTTTGCTATAATGACCAAATACAGGCAATTCAGAACGATATATTTTTCGCCCCTTTGCCATTGGAGTTAACGTATCCACGACGCTTTTAGATAAAGCCAAAAAACGATCTGCATGTTTGAGACCCATCCGGGTTAAAAATCCATCAATCCATCTAGCCTCGTGCGAAATGACATTTTCGGTGATAAAGAGAATCTTAGATTTAAGCTCTTTTTTGATCAACGAAGTTACGCCTCGTAAACAAGGTCCAAAATAAGGCTGCCACCAATCTACTACAATGAGGTCAGGATTTTTTGAGTTGATATAATTAGCGGTTTTGGCCCAAGTAATAGGGTTCATCGAATTGAGTATCCGTTTGCTAGGGACCCGATCAAAATGCTCTTCACTTTCATCGTATTGAGTAGTGCCTGGAAAAAGAAGACTAGGGTAGAGCACACTATAATTAATAAACTCTACATCAAATTCTGTAGTCAATGCATTATATAAATAAGACATAAAGAGTGCGTTACCTCCGCGATAAGGATAAGTGGGCCCAACTAAAATTAATTTTTGACGCATAGAATTATTGGAGTTTAAACTTTTGTGCATTATCGATAAATGCCTATTAGCTTATAATTTTTTTGGTAAAGATAACAGGATTGTTGATAAGAGGAAGTTAACGCTAGCACTTAGTTTTAAT
>JALZUU010000673.1 GCA_023300665.1 Saprospiraceae bacterium
TATTTATGAAGCTGTTTAAAGTTAATCAACTAACAGTTTCCTCGTTGTAATTACTTCTTCTTTTTCGATAACAATAAAATAAAGTCCAGCATTTATGTTTTCTAAATCAAGCGTAATTAAATTTTCTGATCTAGATAAGATAGATGGCTGAATCGTTCGTCCTAAGGCATCGGTTAAGGTAATGGAGGCGTCTGACAAATCATCGGCTTCAATGGAGCAATAATGACTGGCTGGATTTGGAAAAACTTTAATGCTGGTTAAAAACGCAAGATCTTCGCTAGAGACCGCAAAATCTGTGGTAAAACTATATTCAAATCCACCACCAAAATCTGGTTCAAAGTTTTTAATAATTGTACCGTTTTCGTCTCTTATAGTTGCAGATCCTGCTCCTTGATTTGGATTGGCCCACCATTGTAAACCATCACCACCTGTATCTACAAAAATTAGTTTAAGACATTCTTGTGGTAAATCATAATCATCTGAATGTAAGATATTTAAACCTGTTAAAGCATTAGATCCAACAACGTTACCTGCCGCATCTACCAACTGATAACTATTTTGGGTAGGGATAAAATTCGTTTTGACTTCTATAGTAAATTTAGAGGGCAATACTTGCGGAAAATCGAAAGAGGAACTTATTTGATTATTAAAACTATATTCATCTGCTCCTTGATTTGGACTCGCAATTTCGGCATGGAAAACATTATCCGCTGATAAAATATCAAACCATAATGCTGGCGTAGAAGGTATTTCAACTATTTCCTCTTCCATAAAATCAAGATTTCCAGTCCACTCAAAAGTTTGAGGGGATTGTGATTCGTTGATCCAATAGTTGATGGTTAACGCAGTTAAAGGAGTCGCTCCCGTGTTTCTGATGACGACTTTTGGATTCGCACAAATATTTCCGACTCTTATAAATTCAGCCGTATTATTAGGGGCAATAATACCTGTCAAAGCTGCGTCTAACTGAAAATTCGCAGGACCATATCCGATTAATTGATGAGCAACATGATACCGATAATCTCCACTAGCACTACTTGGAGCGGAAGTTGAATAGTCAATATTCAAGGTTCCTCCTGCGTTGACAAAAGGGGTAAGATTTTGTTCATTCATCAGCGATTGTTCTCCAGGACACCATCCTTGTCGGTCATAAACCCATGTTCCTCCTTGTGGGAAAATTGGATTAAAAGAACATTCTTGGGTAATATCCCAATTAAAAATTTCTTGTTGATCTACCATGATTTTATGATCGACGGTTCCTCCATTTTGATGAAACTCTCCTTCGGATCCGTGTCCAGTGATAGAAGATTTTAGTTTAAAACTTTCTCCTTCTGCATTTAAAGAAATATTGGCTGGATCAAATTTTGTGTCATCCAAAATTTCAGCAATTCGAGCAATCCCTTGTCTGTTGGTTCCTTGCCAAATTTGCTCGTATTGAATCACTTCTCGTGGAGGGGTTCCTACGATAAACATAAAGTCCATATCAAATGCTTCGTTAAATTGTCCACCCAAAGTCATTTGAATTCTTTTTTTACCTTTTAGAATAGACACATAATCTGACATATCCATAAACCATGAATTCCCTTCGACTCCAAGGTCTAAGAAAAATCCATAAGGCGTTACAAAAGATACAAGTTCATTGTAAAAAGGAAATCTTCGCATATATTCTAAATCAGTGATGATGATTTCTCCGTCTGCAGGTAAGGTGTTTTCAGCAATTAATTCCCCCGTAGCTTCATCATAAATTTTCTGATCAAGCGTCCAATGTTGTACTGGTGCCTCGACTTGTATATCATCATGAAAAGGCAAGGTTGGATCATTCGGATTAATAGAACTAGTCATCACAAAATGTGCTAATTCCTTTGCGATTGGTTTATCAACTTCTGTGGTTACTGTTTCAAAAATATAATCTCCTTGATAAAAAACAAGATTCGGTCTTTGGTTGGTTAATGAGAAATCTTTAAACAAACTCGCGCCGTCCAATTGAGCCGTTCTAAATTCATTCCCAATAATCGTTGCACTTCTATCATTAACAGAACTATCTTCAATTTGAAGCCCTGTTTCATCAAATTCATAATTCAATTGTAGATTCGCATAATTAGGATGCGACGCATCAATCTTTAAATTTTTCCATTCGTTGATTGTTGCACCTGGTAAATTGGTATCCCAGATTCGGACATCATCTATGGTTGCATTCAGATAACGGGTATTAACTCCTCTACTTATTCTGAGCGGAGAATCTCCCGTGTCAACGATTTGATTTCCAACCACAAAATTTGGATCTAATACTCCATCAATATAAAAAACAATATCGCTAATATTATTTCCATTCATTACACAAGCGATATGGTGCCATTCGCCATCATTGAGTAAGGTCGTTGATTCGGTACCACCACCGGTTACTTCTAACCGCAATCTTCCATCTTTAAATCTTAGGACCCATTTTCTTCCGGTCATAATGGTTCCCCAACTACAAATTTCTCCATCAGAGCCATCCGTGGTTTTAACCCAAGCTTCGATGGTGCGTTCTTGACCACCGGTTACTCCTAGGTAATCATCACACTCTACGTAAGCATTTTCCGTGAGTATTAGTTCTTGTTCGTTGGTCGAAGTTAGTCCTATGTTTTGGGTAGTCGTAGTACCTTCAACTAAAGTTTGAGTAGCGTTTGAATTCTCTAAATTTGTAAAAGTAGATTCTACTATAATATTTGAAGTTCCATCCCATTCAAACGGTGTATAAAAATTAAAGCGATTGGTTTGATTAGGCACCAAGGTAGTATGTTGGTGATAAACTTCCGTAAATCCGTCTAGATCAACAAGACCATTTAATTCAGTTTTGGTAGTTTGTTTTAAATTTAATTTGAGGAATCTGGTTTCTCCACCATCTGCCAAAACGTTTAAACTCAATCCTTCAATATTTCCGGCAGTAAGTCCAGCAGTGGTCAATTCAGCAGCAGTGTATAAATATTGTGCTTTACCAGCAATTTTAGCCGTGTTTAAAGGTCGATTAAAGCTTTCAGTCCCAGTTCCTACCGTAGCAGTCGTTTCATTAATAGCTGAAGAAATTGCTACGTCATACTGCGTGCTTCTAAGCAGATTATAGACGGGCGTTTCACTGTAAGAAAAAACAGGTTGGTCAAAAAAGGTAATATTGTGGCTAGGCGTGGTCGTCAAGACAGACTCTATTTTTGAAGAATCAACCAAGTAAGTATTACAAGAAAAATCCCATTCACCACACCCGCGGGTGTTCGAACCATCATTCACTAAAGCATCTGGACACCTCATGGTGTACCTTAGAATGACTTTTTCAAAGGTCAAATTTGGATCGTTTGGAAATTCGATGACCGTATCTCTGACGGCGCTGTTAAAATTAAATCCTTGGACGATAATCGTATCTCCTGGAGATTGCGCATGCAAGGACAAATAAATAAATGTTAGTAAAAATGTTGTTAAAATTCTTTCCATTTTGTATAAAATTTTGAAGTTATTTTGCCATTAATCTGATTATCAAGTCTTTAGGGCTGACTTTGAGAATCATTAGACTTTATTCTGAAATGTTTTTTAAAAAAGCTGAAAAGCTGATTAAAAAGATCATTTGGGAGCATACAAATAATTTTGGAATAAAGTCTATTTATAATGGCTGTTTTAAATAAGGCGTCTAAAGATAGGAATTTCTATTTAAGTTAGAATGATATTAAAAGATTTGGTTTGATAATAAATAAAAAAAGATCCAAAGCGTATTTCTTGAGACCTTTAAGTGGGGTTATTATAATGAAGCTGTTTAAAGTTAATTGACTGGTTGACTAGAAGTTTAATTTTTTTTGAATAAATGATTGTGCGTCTTTTGTTATTTTTTCACTATTTTTTAGCTTTTTAATCCAATATCCTCCATTTTTTTTTCTGCCAAAATCAATAAATCTCTTCCATTCTAAAAGGAGTAAAAGAATGTAAATTTTATTACTTCTAATTAATCCTTTATCTTTAAAAAAATCTTCAATATCTATAACCTTTTGCATTGATACTTCTTTTATTCTTAGGATCATACTGTTTAGCTGATTCAAAGCGTATTTATCAAATTGAATAGGATAGGTAAAACCTAAATCGTGAAATAAAGATTTAGAGGTAGTTAAATCTTCTAATAAAAAACCCCACATATCTCTATACCCTATTCCAAAATACCATTGATCCGTTTCAATCATCTTATCTTTTTCATAAAAATGAGAGGTCTGATCTTTAGATTTCCAAAAAAATTCAAACTGTCCTTCATGCTCAGATTCTATCTGTATCTTAGCAGAAAAAAAATCAATTCTCATTAAAATACATTCCCATTTAATCAAAAAGCTTGGGATATCATAATACTTATAGGTGGCTGCAAAGGCGATGACGGGTTCTTCATAAAAATAAGGACTTTCTATCTCTCCATGATTAAACATTTTTGGTCGAATCCAAGGATATTTATTGTCTTCTTTTAGATTTTTTAGAATCTCAACGGACCGTTTAAAATCGGATCCTAAAACTATCTTCCATGAATAATTGATTGCATAATTATTGAAGCTGTTTAAAAATTAAACCGATGCCAATCATTCCCTTTTAGGTAAATCCAAGCCAATGTGGTCATAATGATCCAATAAAAAATCTCAGAAGCCCAAGCCCATTCTAGTCCACCATTGGTATATTCCACTACTACGTAAATATAGATCAGATATCCAACAGCACAAAATGCTTGAATTTTTAGTCCGTATAAAGTGGCACCCGTGCCGACGAGGCCATTAAAAAAGACACCTCCAACTGAGAAAAGCGTAATGATGCCAAACAAGACATAAAAAGTGTTTTGTGAATCACTAATCAAAGACATATCTTCTGATCCCAATAATGGGTAAAGGGTATATTCTGGAAAAAAGATCACCGGGATGGAAATAAAAATGGTTAAACCCAAACAAATTTTAGCGGTCTTCCAAATTATCGGAATAACCGCTTCTCTTCGTTTTTGTCCAATAAAATTACTAACTAAAGTATTTATTCCTGATGCAAAGCCCCAGCAAGGAATTGACAAGACCAGATAAACCATTCTTACCAAATTAGTAATCGCTAACTGTCGCTCTCCAAGGTTTTCTACAATCCCAAAAAAGATAAACCAACTCCCCAAGCCTACCACTGACTGCGCCACAATCGGAGTGCTCATGGACAGTTGTAGTTTGATTAATTCCCAATCTAGTTTCGGTAAACGGAAAAGTCCATATAAACGGGCCTTTTTATCAAATAAAATATAAATGAAAAAGCCAATAAAAGCGATTCCTTCGGCAATAGAACTGGCCAATCCCGCTCCAGCAATACCCATTGCAGGCAGACCAAGATTTCCAAAGATCAACCCATAATTTAATACAATATTGACCACCGCTAACACAAGGGTATCTATGATGATAAACCAAGTTCGTGCTACGCCGGTATACAAGGCTATAATCGCTACTCCAGCATAGCTAAAAAAGACCCCAAATGAGCGATATTCTATATATTCTAGGCTTTTTTCGTAGATAATATCAGAATTGACAAAGGCTGCAAAGAACAAACTTGTCCCAAACTGCATAAAGAGAAACATGACCATCGCCAAGGCCAATTCGAAGTATAACATGGCATAAAAGGTCCTTCCTACCTCTGCTGGGGCTCGTTCGCCCATCCTTCGAGCAATCAAAATCTGCCCTCCTTTGGAGAATCCGAATCCTATGGCCGCAATAATTAGGTAAAAAACACCCACAAAACCAATCGCTGCAAAATCAACTTCGCTGAGGTGGTACAAAAAGACACTATCGCTGAGGGCGATAATATTTTGTACGGCACTCCCTAACATGATAGGTAAGGAGATAGTGAGTATCTGTTTGTATGAAGTATCTAATTTCATTAGCTCGACAATATTAAGACTTTTTAGAGGATTTTAGGGGTAATTCTTACTAAATCCCAAGTTTTGACCTTAATAATTTCTGGCTGAGCTAAAATGATATTCAAAAGTTCAGAAAGGATGATATTTTTTGTAATTTTAAAATAGAATAAGCACCTATCAGCTTTTTAGGCTGCTTTCCACTTAAATTATCATTAAGAATATAAAATACGCTCTTTTAGCAGATCCCTTTTTTTGAATTGTTCATCCTATAAATTCTAAAACATGAGATTTTCCAATAGCAAAAGTAAAAACTTATTCTTTTCTTTGTCGTTCCTTATTATGGTTCTATCCACCGGATGTTCGGGGGACAAAATTAACACTACAATGAACGATCAAATAAAATCACCGATTGCAAAAAAAATCAATAAAGAGATTACTCAACATGGAGATACGCGTATCGACCCTTATTATTGGTTGAATGAACGAACTTCACCAGAAGTGATTGATTATTTAAACAAGGAAAACGATTATACCAAAGGGATGCTTTCTCATACTGAAAAGCTTCAAGAAACCATCTACGAAGAAATTGTAGGTAGAATCAAAAAAGACGATACTTCTGTTCCTTATAAAAATAATGGGTATTTCTATCAAACACAATTTCAAGAGACCAACGAATATCCATTGCATGTGCGTAAATCTGCTGCGGATAATGGAAAAGAGGAAATAATGTTGGATGTCAATGAATTGGCCAAAGATCATAATTATTATGCCACTGGTGGGTTATCTATTAGCCCTGATAATAAGATATTAGCCTACGGAGAAGATACTTTAAGTCGTCGGATTTATACGGTTCGTTTTAAGAATTTAGAAACGGAAGAAATGATGGAAGATCATATTCCGAATACGACGGGTTCTGTCACTTGGGCGGCGGATAATAAAACGGTTTTTTATAGTATTAAAGATGAAGCGCTGAGGTCTTATAAAATATTTAAACATAAGCTTGGAACCGATCCAGCCACCGACCAGGAAATTTACCATGAAGCAGATGATACTTTTCGAACTTTTGTTTATAAAACCAAATCAGAAAAATATTTGATCATTGGATCTTTTGCTACCTTGACTAACGAATATCGAATTCTAGAAGCGGATAATCCGGATGGTGAATTTAGAATTTTTCAGCCACGAGATCGTGCAGGAAATTTAGAATATAGCTTTGATCATCGGAATGATAAATTTTATATCGTGACCAATTACAAGGCAAAGAATTTCCGCTTAATGGTAACGGAAGAAAACAAAACTGGCATTAAGCATTGGGAGGAGCTTATCCCAAATCGTTCAGATGTTTTATTAGAAGATGTTGATTTATTTGATGATTATATGGTGGTTTCTGAACGTAAGAATGGAATTACCAACATTCGAATAATGGGAAGTGATGGCTCTGATCATTATGTAGATTTTGGTGAAAAAGCTTATCTAGCTTATACCAGCACCAATGCAGAAATGGACACAGAAACGGTTCGTCTTGGCTACCAATCTATGACGACTCCTTCTACAATTTTTGATTATGACATGAAGACCCGTAAGCTGGAAAAACGCAAGCAAACGGAAGTAGTTGGTGATTTTACGCCGAGTAATTATCAAAGTGAACGGTTTTTCGTAAAAGCAAGAGATGGTGCGGAAATTCCAGTTTCTATGGTTTATAAAAAAGGAACGAAAAAAGATGGTTCTGCTCCTCTACTCTTATACGCTTATGGTTCTTATGGTGCCAATATGGAACCTTATTTTAGCGCGGCTCGATTGAGTTTATTAGACCGAGGCTTTGTTTATGTGATCGCGCATGTTCGGGGTGGCCAAGAGATGGGGCGTCAATGGTATGAAGATGGAAAATTATTAAACAAGAAAAACACTTTTACCGATTATATTGATTGTGCGGAATATATGGTGGCAGAAAAATACGCAAACCCAAATCGACTTTTCGCAATGGGTGGAAGTGCAGGTGGTCTCTTAATGGGTGCGGTGGTTAATATGCGTCCGGATCTATGGCGAGGCGTAGTGGCTGCGGTTCCTTTTGTAGATGTGGTGACGACGATGCTTGATGAGTCTATTCCATTGACTACCGGTGAATTTGATGAATGGGGCAATCCAAAAAATAAAGAATATTACGACTATATTAAGTCTTATAGTCCTTACGATAATATTGAGAAAAAGGATTATCCAAACATGTTGGTCACAACTGGATTACATGATTCGCAAGTTCAGTACTGGGAACCTGCTAAATGGGTCGCTAAACTTCGTGATTTAAAAACAGATCAAAATGTTTTACTCTTATCTACAGAAATGGAAGCCGGTCACGGTGGCGCTTCTGGTCGTTTTAAGCGAAATAAAGAAACGGCAAAAGAATATGCTTTTATGGTGGACTTGGCTGGCGAGAAGCAGTTGAATTGATTTTTTGATCTTGCTTTCTCGCGAGACAGATTGTGCGGATTTCTGAATTACTTAGGCCTCAACATTTTGTTGAGGCCTAAGTGGTTTTAGGGGGTGGTTGATGCAACTAGTTTCTTGTCTTCTTCAATTGCGTTAGAGGGAATATGAAAGATCAAATCTTAACTACTTTTTCTAAATATCTTTTCCCGTTAATGTTGACTTGTAAATAATAAATTCCATTGGGAAGGGTTTGGATGTCAATTGAAGAATTATTCGTGATTCTTTTAGAAATCAATTCTTGTCCACTGGTATTGAATAAAGCGATATCTGCTTGTTCAAAGTTAGTTAAGTTTAATTCAACAAAATTTTGGACTGGATTTTTGAGTAACTGATACCCTGTTGAAATTTCTGTGGTATTGGTCGTTCCTTCTACTTCTACTGTAAAACTAGTGGTATCGTTACAACAGTAATTTTGAGTAGTCAGAAATATTTCATAAGTACCTCCTTCTTGATAAGTGTATGGAGCTGGGTTTCTTTCTGTAGAAAAATTTCCATCTCCGAAATCCCAAAGGTAAGAAGTGGCATATCTAGAATTGTTTTCAAAGGAAACCATATTTCCATCTACCAAGGTTTCAATCGCAGCAGGAGGCACTAAATTTGGCTCGCCGTTAAGGCTTTCGATTCCAATAAAAACACTGGAGTCAAAGGAACTATCACCCACATCTGCTATTGCTAATTTGATATGATAAGTTTCTCCGGGAACAATGGTAAATGGTGCAGGTAAAGGAGTCGTAAATCCATCTGCTTGTAAATGAATTCCATTTTCATTGTCAACATAAAATTGACCATTTTCTAAGGACCCATTAGGTTCAGTACACTCCTCTATTGAGCCTATTTCTATGGTACCTGAGTTAATAGAATTAATGGCTACAAAACTATTGGTTCCGGGGACTAAAGCAATATTCTCCGCATTATTTGAAAATGGGCCATTAATTCCTGAGCCGCTAACAAAAAAACCGAAGACATCATTAAAAACACTACAGTTAAATTCGGGATATTCTTCTGACCCAAAAACATAACTAAACAATAAAGTATCAAGAGTAGAAGATATATCAAATTCTAGGATAGCTGAATCAAAAACATTCGATGAACTAATTGCTTCTAAGTCTGGCTCTCCGGTAAACAAAGACTGCCCACTGGTCCCTGGCATATCATTAGGGCCAACTGCGTCAAAAACATTTCCGGTGCTTA
Source organism: Saprospiraceae bacterium (assembly GCA_023300665.1). GTDB lineage: Bacteria > Bacteroidota > Bacteroidia > Chitinophagales > Saprospiraceae > JALZUU01. The sequence goes on from JALZUU010000673.1 coordinate 9,551, forward strand.
ATAAAATGCCCGCCGGAATTCCTATATTCGTATTTGCTCCTTCAAAAAAAGCAAGTCCATCTCCATTTCCAGTATAACTAACATTGGTTATATTAACTTCTGGTGAGTCAAAAAAGTCCATGACCATCTGATCCGCAGTAAAGGAATTATCTACAAATAATTCAGATTGAGCAACTAAATAATTTTCAGAAAAAAAAGATAAGACTAAAATTAGGGTTAGTGTAATTTTGTAATTCATAACTTAATTTTTGTGGTTTTAAAAGTAAAGTTGTAGTAGCATCAGTAAGAATTCCACCTCGCTCTTTTTCCTCTGACATCATAATGCACATTACCTGTACCTGGATATAATCCGATTCCGCCTTGGTTTTTTATTACTTTATGTTCTAATATATCTAAGATAATATCTTTATCTGACTTATCCGAATATCCATCCTTATTTATATCATTCACTACAATATCTACTGCTTCTCCTTTGATATGTCTGCTTAATTTTGCACCCCCAATTCTTTCATTATAACTGGGATGACGATGACCATTTACGATGCTGAAACCATATTTGTCATACCCAAGTTTTTCTAGCTCGTTCATCAATTCTAGGGTTTTATGGAATATTTTTGGATTTAAAATACTGTGGATATTCTTATTACTCAAAATACATTCTTTATAATATTCATCTTTACAGATAAACGCCTTGAGTCGAAAATGACCAACAACCTTTTTATTTAAATCTGCTTGTTGAATTTTATAATAATCAAGATCTTGAATCAAATTTTTATACTTGGTATTATCGGATTTGGTATACTCAAGATAGTCAGGATCAAGTGATTTAAAATTCTTTTTTTCTAGTTCTGATAGTATTTTATCAATTGTGGATTTAGAGGTAACTTCGAGATTTTCATTTTGAAGATCGTATTTAAATTCTAAAAACTGATCCTTTATCTGCCAATTTAGGTTAATGGTAATCAGTAATAATATTAGTATCAAAATCAAACTTATCATCCATTGTTTCATAGAATTATACTAGAGGCATTAATTGATCCTAAGCAGGCTTAAGTTTTTTCTGTAAAGCATTAAAGAAGTTTCTTAGATATTGATCCAAGCAAGGTTCATAAGATTTATTCTCAGGATGTCGAAAAAAAGCACTTAGTTCATGCTTGCTTATTCTTTTATTGATCAAAGAAAACATATCAACAATATCTTCGGTCTTTAATTCTAAGGCAATTTTCATTTTTCTAAGAATCATATTATTGGTCAATGGATCTTCAGGAACAGGAGCAGGACCTTCTCTTTTTCCACGTTTTTCGACAATCAAGCCATTCAGAAAAATAGCTAATTCTATATCTGTAATGGCTGCAAAGGATTCGTCTTCATCTTGCTTTAACCAATCACAAACATCGGCCCGCTCAACGTCATACTCGGCTAATTTAAAAAGGTCAATCATCTGCTGGTCGCTAAAATCAAATAGGTATCGCACCCGTCTGAATACATCGTTATTGGTCATAGTTTGTTTTATTTTTAGACATCTTTTAGATTAAGGCCAATAATACTCAAAACTTATGAAAAAATTGTTCTCCTAAGCCATGAGAATAAATTTACTTTAAATGTGTCTTATTCAATATTTTTCAGTCATAATCTTGTCAGGAATTAATGATTATTAACAAACTTATTAAAAACTACTAAAAATGGGTAACATACTAGGAACTATTCTCAAGACGATCAACGAGGTTCAAAAAGCAAACAAAGCCAATCCGAACGAGCCAACTGCCAATCCAAACGTATTTGATTTATTAAAAAATAAATTGAATAATTTAGATCAAAAGACGAAAGAAAAAAGAATTGCTAAAGGGAAATCTCCAGATGGTATTTTAGATTTAATTAAAAAAGAAATCCAAGGAGCAAGAAATGAAAACAAAAAAGATCCAAACGTAGAAACTGCACCTTCTTCTATTTTTGACAAATTGCTTAAGAAAGTTGAAGAGCCACAAAAAAGACAAGCGAGTTCTGGTTTAAGAAAAATTGTTGAAGACTATAATCTGGACGTTAGCAATTTACCAAAAGAAGTGGTTGCTCAAGTTCAACAACAATATATTAAGGATCGTCAAACTTTTGATAAGAAATTTGCTCAGGCACTTTTTGATCTAATCAAAAGTTATAAATAGTTAATTTGCTATTGGCTTAACTTTTAATACCATTAGAGAAAGCAAACAGTCATTGAAAAGCGCTTAAGGTTACTTAAGGGCTTTTCTTATTTTTTACTCATTTGCAAAAAACAAATACACGCCATTGGTCCAACCAAATCCATCTTGATTTGGATATTCTCCTCCTCCAGCAAGCGTAGTGGTATCTATGGCATTATATTTTTCCATAAGTTTTCCGGTGTTTTTAAAAACGCGTTCTACGTTTCTCATCCAGCTGTTTTTTATTTTTTCTGCCAATTCATTGTTTCCATAATTTTTGGCCGCAGCATAGCCGACATATTGCAATGGTGCCCAAGCATTGGGGGCGTCCCATTGTTGACCAGAAACGACCGTCGTGGTAATTAAACCACCGCCTTTTAAGAATTGATCTTCTATGATTTTTAGCACTTTATCTGCTTTTTCTTTTGAAGCAATTTTAAAAAATAATGGAAATAATCCGGCAAGTGTTAGAGAGGGAGTCGATTGTTTTTCCTCGATAGAATAATCAAAATACATTTCCTCTCGATCATTCCAAAAATATTGATCGATCATTTTTTTTCGATCATCTGCCAACTTATCATATTGAGTAGCCATAGAAAATTTTTCTTTTAGGCGATAAGTTTTTGCTAAAAGCGTTTCTAAAAAATAAAGCAAGCAATTAAGATCTATCGGCATTATTTTACTAGCATAAATCGTATCTAAATCCTTCTCATCCTCCAACCACCGTGAGGAAAAATCCCAACCCGATTCGCAAGCGGCACGAAGATCGGTAAATAGATTTTTTTTGGATTTTGCACCTGGCATGGAAGCATCTTCCAGATAAGATTCAGGTCTTGGTTTGTTTTCATTATCAAAATAACGATTACCGATAATGCCTTCCTTTAGGGACACTACTCTTTCAGCTATTTCACCGACTTTTAGATTGGGTGCTCCTTTCATCCAGAATTTATACTCCAACTCTAAAGATTCAAAATTATCGATCAAGATTTGATCTCCATCTATTTTCGATAATAAATCGACCATTAATGCATAAAAAGGAGGTTGCGATCTGGATAGAAAATAAGTTCTCGTACCATTCGGAATAAAGCCAAATTTCTTGATCAAAAAAGAAAAATTTCTAACCATAGATCTAACCAAATCATGCTTTCTTGCGACCTTTAAACCGAGCATGGTAAAAAAACTATCCCAATAATAATATTCTCTAAAACGACCTCCAGGTTTGACATAGGCCGCTGGAACCCCGATCAGACTTCCTTTATCTATAGATTTTTCGACCGTGAGTATTGGCCATAGATTTTCGATATGTTCTAAGATGCCAACGGTTTTTATTTCATCTAAAATAATGTCAGGCGGATATTCAAAATGCGTTTCTACAAAGGCTTTTAAAGAAGCTTTGTCTTTTGGTGTTTCTTGGAAGGATTTTCTAATTTCGACTAGACTAGAAGTTGGGGAACAATCCGCAAAAAATTTTTGATCTTTAAATATTTGAGCGGTTTGTACTGCTTGGAAAATCTCGTATATTTCGTTTATCCAGTTTGTCAT
>JALZUU010000674.1 GCA_023300665.1 Saprospiraceae bacterium
TCTTTCGCTGTTTTGCTATTGTAAATCGCATTTTTAAAATAGGTAAACATCTTGGTCAGTACTTCGGTCCTGGTTGGTTTTGGTCTGGCTACTTTTTGGGTTTCATTATCATTTGGATTAATCAGGCTTTTCGCTTTTAGGATCGCTTCATGTTTATTGCATTTTTCTTTGTACATGATAAAGTCGATTACATCGATACTTTTTCCATGCGTCGGGCAGTTGGTCGAGAAGCAGTAAGCGGTGTGGGTTTTATAATAGACTTGCATCGACGGCGTTTTGTCGGGATGGAACGGACAACAGAGCCGTTGGTTTTTGTCAGGCTTTAGGTGGTAGTGGTGGAGAACTTGGGAGAGTAGGAGTTTAGACTTGATTTGGGTGATTTCCATGCAATAAAAGTTTTTTCAAAAAAAATAAAAACACATTATCAGGTGCAAAGAAACATAATCCTATTTAAATAAACAACATTTTTATATTTTCATATACCTTTTTATATTCTTATTTTTACACAAACACCCAATATTGGGGTTTATTAAACTATAATCAGGTGTATTTATGGACACATTTGGAAGAAGATTAGCAGATTGTAGAAAAGCAAAAAATCTTTCCCAAAAAGAATTGGCAAAGATTTTTAAAACTTCTCATACTACTATTGGTAAGTACGAGCGCAATGAAATGACTCCTTCGATCGAAGCAGCTAAAAAATTGGCTAATATTTTAGACACTACCGTTGGCTACCTTTTAGGTGAGAACGACAAAGTAGATTTATTTAAAGATCCTAAAATGCTCCAACGATTTCAAGATATTGTTAATCTACCAAGCAAAGAAAAGGAATCACTATTAATGACTGTCGATCATTTTATCAAAGCAACTAAACTCAATATGCTTTAAATAAAAAAGCCCCTGATCTCTCAGTGGCTCTTTTTTCTTTCTTGCTTGTAAAGCTGTTTCTACATCATGAGGTGTAAACAAACGCTTTGATTTTTTAATGCCTTTTTTTTGCGGTTTTGGCTCGTGGTGTCACAACGGAGACAATGCGTTCAACCTCTTCTAGATATATTCTTAAATAATACGCATTGACTTCCATATGAAAAAATAAGTCTCGTTTTAATACTTCATCATTTTGAGAAGAGTTTCCAACTCTAAAATTATTGAATTTATTTGCTATATAATAATGAAAATTAACTCTACCAATATCATATTTATTTTGAGAGATAACGTATTCATTTGGTTTTATATGTGATTTTAATTTGCTAGAAAATAATTCCACACTTATTCTAGGGAATTCTAAATATCCCATTTTCAATTCTTTCTTTAGTAAACCGTAATCTACACATAAGGCTAAAAAAAAACCATCGCCGATTTCTTTTCGATATCTCTTTATTCTTGTATTTGATATCTTTTCTATCAATTCAAAATCATGGAAAAACTCTTTAAATAATTTGGTGTAAAAATTAACAACTTTCGTAATGTTAAAAAAATTATAACTTACATTTATCCCATTAACTGTAATTGATTGTAATGTTTTCTCTCGAACAGTTTTTGGTTCTCTATCCTTATATAAATCAAAGTTTTGAAGTAAAAGAAATGATTCCATTTTAGATTCCTTTTTCCAGTATTCACTTTTGATCTTATCTAAAAAAGAACTCCAATTTGAATTTTCGACCTCTGATGTAAGTGATTTCGATTCTTTATTGTAGTAATTTTTTTTTAACTTATAAATAGGATATCCACCTCTAAATTCTTGGCTATAATCAAAAAAAGAAAAACCTCCTGTATTAATTAAATCTTGTAAAATCTTAGATGCTATCTTTCTATCAAAATCAATCTTTGGATATTTTTCATAAAAAATACTAAGTACACTTTTTGCAAAATGATAATCGGGTAGATCGAATACTTTAGATAACTTCGAAGAAAAGTCCATCTGTTTTCTTCTACTCTCCTTTTTAAAGTCAGTTTTAAATTTCTCGTTCAAATACATTTTAATTTTCTATTTTATTACAATTCTTCTTGATCGGTTTCCGAGCCTGAACTCATAACTGCATTGGCAGCTATCCCGCCCGCTAAGGCAGTTGCAGCAGTTGCAACTGCAGCTGTGGTAACGGTGACCGGAGCTGACGCTACAGCCACAGCAGTAACTCCAACAACAGCAACCACTGTTGCGGTTTTCAATGCGGCTTCTGCTGCAGGAGTGAGCTTCCTAGAATTAACTGTATAATAAATAAGGCCTTTATCACCTTCACCTGCAGGAATAAATAAACTAGCTTCGTAATTATAAATTCCTGTAGTGAAGCTAACCTTTTGAGTTCCTTTGAAGGGAACTGGTGCGCCACCACTCGAACCTACAGAAAAGGGAGTTGATGTTTCGGCTTCAGCTAATTTACGGTATCTTTCAACTTGAGCCAATGCCTTATTATGCTTAGTACTTCCTTTTTTTCGATAGCTTATTGGCTTGATTTCCCAAACAGCATTCTTCCCATCAGCCCCTTGATAGACAACATCAGCTCTTCCAGTCCCAAGAATAGGGATATCAAAGGTTACTTCACCACGATAATTAGGCATAGCATCAAATATTACTTTTGCGGCTGAATGAAGAGCAATTCCCATTAAATTAGTTGGCCTTACACTTTCTGGAAGAGATACACTCCGTCCATCAGGATCAA
>JALZUU010000675.1 GCA_023300665.1 Saprospiraceae bacterium
GGCAGGAGATGCAGTTAATTCTGTGAAAGATGCAGCAGGAGGCGTAGTTGATGGTGCTAAAGATATGGCAAGTGGTGCTGTAGATAAAGCAGGAGATGCAGTTAATTCTGTGAAAGATGCAGCAGGAGACGCAGTTGATGGTGCTAAGGATATGGCAAGTGGTGCAGTAGATAAAGCAGGAAATGCAGTTAATTCTGTGAAAGATGCAGCAGGAGACGCAGTTGATGGTGCTAAAGATATGGCAAGCGGTGCAGTGGATAAGGCTGGTGATATGACCAATCCGCTGACAGGCGCAATTGATGGCGCAAAAGACATGGCTAGTGGTGCAATGGATAAGGCTGGTGATATGGCCAACCCGTTAACAGGAGCAATTGACGGAGCGAAAGATATGGCTAGTGGTGCGATGGACAAGGTTGGCGATATGGCCAATCCGCTAACAGGAGCAATTGATGGAGCAAAAGATATGGCTAGTGGTGCGTTAAACTCTCTAAAAGATGCAGCAGGTGATGTGGTTGATGGCGCGAAAGATATGGCAAGCGGAGCATTAGACAGTGCAAAAGATGCAGCGAGTGATGCAATTGATGGCGCAATAGATGGTGCTTCTGAATTAGGAGATGATATTGTTAATAGCTAATATTATAAATAATCTATAGAATGGCAATAAACCGTTCTATCTAGCCAGCTTGTAATTAAATATTACAAGCTGGCTTTTTAATAATCTAATTTTACTTTTTTAAACACTATGCTTGCACCTTATTTTAACCTTACGGATATAGAAGCTGGATGTGATGAAGCGGGACGTGGTTGTTTGGCCGGACCAGTATTTGCAGCAGCGGTTATTTTACCTAAAGATTTTGTCCATCCATTATTGAATGATTCAAAATTGATGAGTGAAAAGAATCGAGACATCTTACAACCGATTATTGAAGAAAAAGCCATTGCTTGGGCGGTGGGTATTGTAGGACCAGAAGAAATAGATGAAATAAACATATTGAACGCATCTTTCTTGGCAATGCATCGAGCTGTTGATGAATTAAAAACTAGACCAACGTCGCTCTTAATTGATGGGAATCGATTCAATAAATACCCAGATATTACTCATCATTGTATTGTAAAAGGAGACAGTAAGTATCTATCAATTGCAGCTGCTTCAGTATTGGCAAAAACCTACCGAGATCGATATATGAAAAAAATAGCTGCCGAGCATCCAGGATATGATTGGCATTCTAATAAAGGTTATCCTACGAAGGCACATCGAAAGGCAATTGCCTTGTTGGGAGCTACTTCTCATCATCGAAAATCATTTCGATTACTAGCAGTAGACTCATAATTTACTCAATACATATCGGTCGTAGTTTCCATTGGTCCTAAAATTACCACAATCTGATGCTCTATTTTCTAGCAAGCGTTGGATATCATCTTGTCGTCCAGTATAGTTCGTTCGGTAATTAAGCCATAACCAATCAATACCTGTCTGTTGTGCAATTCTATTAATACCTCGTGGATCCATAATCGATGATTTACAGATAATATCAATGGCGTTTTGATCAAGGGTTTTTACTTGATCAGAACTAAATTCAAGGTTGTCAATAAATGCAGCAATATCATCTGCAGTGGGATCATCTCGACGGGGAAAACCATCAACAATTTTGGTGAGTGCATTGGTATTGATACGATTGATGATTTGAAAAAAGAGAAATTTTTCGTTCATCAAACTAGCTTCAAAAGCGAGTAGGTAATAAAGTTCATGTTCTGTTTCTAAGCTTCTGAGTAATCCAGTCGTAAGGTAGATTCCTCCTCCAGGAATGACGAAGATATTTTTTTCTGGCAGGGTGAGAATATTTACTCTCCAAGGACGGTCGATATCCCATTTATTACTTTGAGGAGATCGACGATCGAGTCGCATTTCATTAGTTGCTTGATCGTAGAGTGTTTGTACAAAATCATAAATCGTCGTATCGTAGGGAGGGATATTGGGCAAAACAGGAAAACGTTCATCTTCAAATGCAATGGCAATCTTTACTTTATCACCCAGTGCTTCACGTTGATATTTTGTGAACTGACTAGGAGGAATAATCGGTTCCTCATATTCTGGTACACAAGAATATAAGAGAAATAAACTCAAAGAAATTAGGATGATAGCAGACCAAGGTCCACGACGGGTATTCATGTTTTTGTTTTTGTTCTAATCAAAATTAATTAAAAACAAAGATTAAATCCACTAATGCAACGTCACTAGCTGTACATATCATCAATATCTTTTTGGAATTTTTCAGCAATGACTCTTCTTTTTAATTTCATCGTTGGAGTTAGCTCTGCATCTGAGCCATCTTTTTTAGTAGCTTCCCATTCTGCGTCAAGTAATGTGAATTTTTTGATCTGCTCAATATGGCTAAATCGTGGATTATATTTATTAATAATCTCTTGATAATACTTCTGAACTTTTTCGTGTGCGATCATTTCTTTAACAGATTGGCAGTCCACCTGATTCTCTTTACACCAGTTATGTAGTGCCTCTTTAGCAGGGACAATAACAGCGGAAACAAATTTCTTATTATCACCTACGACCATTACTTGTTCAATTAAAAAGTCTTCTTTAAGTGCACTTTCGATGGGTGCAGGAGCAACATATTTACCACCTGAAGTTTTTAGCAACTCCTTTTTACGATCTGTTATTTTTAAAAATTGACGATCACCTGATTTGACAAACTTGCCGATATCTCCAGTACGAAACCAACGTTTTCCATCAATCTCCTTAAATACTTCTTCTGTTTTTTGTTTCTGATTATAATAACCCATCATGATATTGGGACCAGCAGCAAGGATTTCTCCTTCATCTTCTTTATAGTCTCCTTCACTGGCATCAATATGAATTTCTACCTGATTCAGCGTCGGTCCTACTGAACCAAGCATTGCATTTCCCGAATCATATCGATTAATGGTAAGTCCTGGGGAGGTTTCCGTCAAGCCATACCCTTCTCGTACAGGAATTCCAGCCGCAGAAAAAATACGAGCCATACTAACAGGACAAGGAGCAGCTCCAGTAAGAATACCTTTTACGTTGCCACCGAGTGCTTGTCGCCATTTTGAAAAAATTAATTTATCTGCAAGATTTCTTTTGATACCTGACATGCCAGAATATCCTTTATCATAAGCATAGTCATCCGTTAATGAAAGCGCCCAAAAGAAAAGCTTCTTTTTTGTGCCAGTTAATTCGAGCCCTTTGTTATAAATTTTTTCATAAACCTTTTCTAATAATCTAGGAACCGTAGTAAAAAAGTGAGGTTTCAATGTTTGTAAATCCCCCGTTGGTCCACCTAAATTATCAGTTCCAGTAAAGGTGATGGAGGCTCCTCGATACTGATAGGCGTAAGAAGCCGATCGTTCAAAAACATGACAAAGAGGTAAAAAACTAAGCACCGTATCTCCCGGATCGATTGGCATAATATCGTCAACGTCTACCACATTGGAAGAAATATTTTCATGAGAAAGCATGACTCCTTTAGGATTACCCGTTGTTCCAGAAGTATAAATAATTGTTGCTAACTCTTTAGGATCAATACTATCCATGATTTTTTTTACTTCCGGAAGTCCTTCGTCTGTAAAAATATCTTCCCAAAATTTCCTTCCTTCCTGTCTATCAAAAGTATAAATATCAATTAGAGACGGTATCTTTTTTCGAGCGATTTCAACCTTTTCACAAAGATCATCTACTCCCAGAAAACAGTACTTGATTTCTGCATCATTAAAAATGTATTCGTATTCTCGTGGACTGATGGTAGGATAAACAGGAACGGTAATGGCTCCGATTTGTTGAATACCAATATCTGCGATACTCCATTCAGCGCGATTTTTATAAGTGATAAGCGCGATCTTATCATTCTTTTTAACCCCAAGTTTTAATAATCCACAACTGAATTTATTCGCACGTTCGATAATTTCGTCGGTGCTATAAAACTTCCATTCTCCATTGAGTCGAGAGCCGATAGATTTTTTGAGTGGGTTATTTTTTTGTTGATGATAAATAAAGTCAAAGAGACGCATCGTACTCATGTTCAATTAATTTGGTCAAGAATAAAAAATTAATGTTATAAAGAACTTCAATATAAGAAAGATTTGTTCAAAGACAAAAAAAAAGTGCCACTGGTAA
>JALZUU010000676.1 GCA_023300665.1 Saprospiraceae bacterium
AGAATAATCGCACTCAAACTGATACCGCCAATGTCGATAAAATCATACTCCAATATTTCCTTGATCGTCATATTCCAATCCATGAAAAGATATTTATTTAATTTTCTTATCGTAAAGGTAATCTATTGTTGTTTACTTATAGCCAAATCTAGATTAAGCTTTTTTTTTATTTTTACAAAATGAATGAACTACAACGAATTACTGCATATTTTCGGGCCTGCTATCAGGTTGATTTCAAAGCAATCAATATTCCCGATTTTTTTGGAAAACAAGTAGTTCATCAACTCATCCTCCAAGAAGGAGACTTGCTCACCGGAAAATGGTCAGAAATTCCAATTGATTCTGTCTGGGGAAAGGAAATGGAGCAGTTACTTGCGGTACATTCTCAAGAAAAAGCGTTGTATGCAGGTGCTTTTTTTCTAAAAGGCCGGATGAATCAATTGGGAAAAAGTCGTAGAATTTTTGCTCCACTTTACATTTATCCAGTAAATTTATTAATAGAAAATGAAGTTTACTACGTAAATATAGAAGCAGATAATGCGATTATAAATCCTGCTTTTTTAACCTATCTAAAAACCATCCATCCAAATCTTAGTATTTCTCAAAATGAATTTTCAGAAGCGCTACCAAAAGGATATTTAAAGTTCGATGAAATCCATCAATTAGAAACTGTACTTGGCAAATTGATTCCGGAATTAGAATTAGCAGCACTTGAAAAATTTCCAGCATTTTCAAATGAAATTGATTTAAAATCATTGGCCGAAAGCCGTAAGAAGTTTCCGCCACAAGAATTAATCGCTGGCCTAAGCATCGGATTATTTGACAAACCTTCTGGATCAAGAGGGATCTTAAATGAACTAACAGCGCTTTCTGAATCCACCGAATTTTCGCCCATATTAAAAGCCTTTTTCTTAGAAAAAACACAACCACCTGCTAAAACAAAGCCTCGTAGAATTTTTACGCCCGTAACACTTAGCGATAATCAATTACAAATTTTCCACAGTGTTGATAAATACCAAAACAACCTAGTCATCGGTCCTCCAGGTACTGGAAAATCTTTTACGATTGCAGCGCTGACAGCTGACCTGATTAGTCACGGAAAATCAGTTCTGATCGCTTCCAGAAACGACCAAGCAGGAAAAGTAATTACTCAAAAGATTGAACAAGATTTTGGTTTAAAAAACATGGTCCTCAAAACAGCTACAGGACATTTTAAAAACTCACTCAAAACACGGCTAACTAACATCACCCACGGAATAGTGGTTCCACGCGTATCTCCAAGCAATCTAAATACGGTAGCAAATAAAGTTAGTAAATTATATAAAGCAGAAGAAAGTCTAGAAAAACAAATTAAAGAACAGGCAAAAATAGATATAGAAAGAGGCGCATTTTTTGCCAACTTTAATCCTGGTTTTTTCCAAAACATCAAAAAGAAAATTATTGAATTTAAAGTCGACAATACTCGTTTTCGATTATGGGAACTCCTTGACCAATTAAAAGAAATTACACCAAAAAAAATTAAAGCAACTAGAGTATTATTAAAAAAGAGTACCGAATTTTATCTCTATGATGCAATTTTAAAAGATAGAAAATCATTAGAAAAAATGATCAGCGGATTACAAATGAAAAGTGGTAATCTGATGCAAGAACAGTTTATGGAAATCGATTTCAAAGTCATCTTACGTGCCTTACCTGCATGGGTCGTCAACGCGGTAGACGTACATAAATCTTTGCCATTAATTCCTGAACTTTTCGACGTAGTTATTATTGATGAGGCAACTCAATGTGATATCGCTAGTTCGATTCCACTTTTACAACGAGCAAAAAAAGCCATCGTTGTAGGTGATTCTAAACAACTTCGTCACCTCTCTTTTTTATCAGGCACCCAACAAAGAAAATTTGCAGAACAATACCAAGTAAATCATCTACCACAAAAGAAAATTGATTACCGAAACTCTAGTCTACTCGACCTTGTTTCCAGTAGTTTACACAGTCAAGAACAAGTTCATTTTTTAGATGAACACTATCGTAGTATGCCAGACATCATTGCATTTAGCAATCAACGTTTTTATGAAAATCGACTAAAGGTGATGACGGCCAATCCTATTTCAAAAAAAGAAAAATCAGTTTTTCAATATAATTTAGCAGGCACTAACGAAAAAGGACAAAACCCAGTAGAAGCATCTGCCATTTTAACTTATATCAAAACCATTATTAAAAAAGAACTAACCTTATCTAAAAAACTCTGTCAATCCATTGGTATTCTTTCTCCTTTTCGGGCACAAGTAACCCTTTTACGTAGCATGATTAGTAAATCTATTACAGCACAAAATATTCGACGGCATCAATTATTGATTGGTACGCCACACCAATTTCAAGGAGAAGAAAGAGACCTGATGTTTTTATCATTTGCAGTGGATAAAAACACCCATCCTTCGACCTATTTATATCTAAATAGATCGGATGTTTTTAACGTCAGTATTACGCGTGCAAGACAGGCTCAACATTTATTTTTCTCAATTTCACCAAAAGAACTTCCACCCAATTATTTATTGACACAATATTTACAAGAGACAAAAGAAACGCTAACCGTTGATCATCCGAAAGAAAATGAAGAAGATAAATTTATGAACGAAGTAATCAGTGTGCTAAAGGAGTGGAAGGTGCAGGAAATTTTTCCAAATTACTCAATCGCAGGAATTGAGGTAGATCTAGTGGTTATTCATCAAGAAAAAACTTTCTGTATCGACCTCGTAGGATATCCTGGAGACTTTGAAGATAGCTGGCCCGTGAATCGAATTAAATTGATGAGCCGAATCGGAATTCAGACTTTTACTTTACCTTATACTGCTTGGTATACCGATAAAGAAAAAACGATGGATGTCTTAGATGATTTTCTAAATGCGTAATTTTTTAAATAAACCTCTTTAAGAATGTCCATTTCCGAACACTAACCGTTCACTTTCGAACGAAACACAAATATTAAAATAGTTGACTTATATACGTAATGAACTGACATCCAACTCATTACTACATCTGGCACGTCCATTGAAGAGGTATGAGCAAAACAACTACCATGATCCAACTTAGAAATTTAGAAAAATATTTTCGCGCTGGTTTACGCAAAACCT
>JALZUU010000677.1 GCA_023300665.1 Saprospiraceae bacterium
ATCGGTCGCACCAATCCGCCTTGGACGATCGCGGCGGAGATTCCCACTAACCCCAAGACCAAGCCGTTGGTCATCTCGCTCCAATCGTATCGATAGCTGTGACACCATAGCAACCTGCAATTCCAAAGTCAGGCTTGTGCATAAAAGTCGTATCTGTGGAAAAGTCTGTTGAATAAATCAACTCAAGTTCTTCTCCTTCTCGTTCAGAAAAATAGACCCGATAGCCGACGACATCATCTGTTTCAAGACAAATAAAATTAGGATTCTGCCAAATCAATTCATTAATAAAATCTGATTCTGGAAAATTTTGATCTACTTCATCACATAAATTTCCTACTTCCAAAATTGGCGGACAAGGAGGAACGGTGTCTAAGGGCGTTCCACAGTTTTCTTGCGATAAATTGAATAATGGAGATTTGATACCTTCAATATTATAACTTCCTTCACTCTCGATTCGATAACAATATTCTTGTCCATTTAATAATCCAGTATCACTATAGGTTTGTTGCTCCGTACTATCAATGAGGGTAAATGTATTATTTTGAAAACGGAAAATTCGATATAAAAAATTATTCCAAGGTGTGGCTTCATTCCAAGAAAGAATATTGGTATTATCTGTTGCCGCTACATTGATAAAAACAGAGGAAGCTGTTGGACTAAAATCAATGGGTTCCGGTTCATTATTGACATAAAAGGCAAGTTGATAAGTATAAGCATTATCGGTGGTATTAAGTCCTGTATCTAAAAAGGTCGTGTCTACCGCTTGGAAAAAATTCTCTGCGGTAAAGCTAGCACCTGGCACCAATTCAAAACCAGTACTGGTATTTCCTGTCGCACGCCAGAGCTCGTAGACATATGGTCCTGGATTAAGTAAGGTATCTAGGTCATCAGCATCGGGTGTAGACCAAATGACTTCGATGGTCCCATTGTTGGTATCGGTCGATTGTACACTTACATTGGTTAGCAATGGAATGTCTCGACTCAATTGGACACAGACTTCTTCAGACGGCAAACTCTCAAGTCGATTAAATTCAAAACCACTAGGCGTTAGCCGTGCGAATTCACCTAAGATTCGATAACAATAAGTCAGTCCTCTTTCTACCTCAAAATCAATATAGACGTAGCGATCACCATCAGCGTCCTGCACCGTTTGTGGTGTAAGTTTGGTATATCCTTGTCCATCAAGTCCTGTTATACAAGTATCGATCGGGAAGTTATTACTATTTATACGGCGCCAAACGGTAAAGCCTCGGAAGTATTCATTGGCAGCATCTTCACAGTCGTAAGGATTCTCCCAACTAATTTCCACTTGCCCATTATCGGGAATTGCTTCGACTTCTTCTGGTGGAGGTCCTACTACTTTTATTCGAACTACTTTCAAGGTAGACAAAAAAGAAGTGTCGCCACTAGTCGGATCGATGGTAACAGGGAAATTATCTGCGGATCTAAAAATAACGGTATAAAATTGATCTTCGATATGTTCACATTGGGTTTGCCAACTAAAAGTACGGGTTAGTGGTTGATCTTCGTAAAACCGTGCTTCGTCAAATGTAGCAGGGCTGACCGCTAATTCAAAAGGTCCACCAGTTGCAGTTAAATTGACCAGCTGATCTGATTCCATTTCGGGAGCGGTCGTAGTTACTTCAAACTCGATTAGCTCGCCAGCAATAACACAAATTTCTTCTTCTGTTTCGATGACAGGAGGAAGGTTATCACAAGTTTCAATTAAGATTTGTAAATCACGAATCAGCGTATCAATTGGATTGCCGTCTCGGTATTCAATAATATATAAAGCGATATTATATTCACATTCTTGCTGTGGACTAAACCAAAAGAAGTCACCTGTTTTTTCATTAAAAGTAATATTATTATCAGGGCCTGGTTGGATCTCATCTGGAAATCTATAAAGAGGAACCGGAGAATCAGGTCCTTGTAAAGGAACAATGAGTCGGTAAGCTAAACTATCTCCATCGACATCATAAGCGTTAGGATTATGCTGAAAAGGTTGTCCAACACAGCCTATATCAATAGGTGCTTGTAATAAGATTGGTGAATTATTTGGTGCTTCAAAAGTTTGATTGAAAAGGGTAACCGTAGTTTGTAAATGAAAAGATACATTATCTGGACTAGCACCGTTGACATTACAAATTTGTCCATTTCGGTTTCTATCATTCATGCTGATAACAAAGTGACCAAGACTAGGATAGGTATGAGTTCCTCTATAAATATTTATTTTGGTATCATTGGCCAATGGTTCACCGTTGGGAATACCGCCTACTAATGGACCATTGATCCGCTCTAAAATTTCTGTAGAGCCATCCCCCCAAACCACTTCAAGCTCGTTTCGATCAGCATTGGTACTACTGGTTTTAGTATAGGTTGTAATCGTAATTTCAATAGATTGAGGCCCCGTTTGGATATAAGTAATTTCTCCAGCACGGTTATGTGTTGCGAATAGTCCAACGTGAAAAACCATTAAAAGGAGAAAAAGTATGGGTAGTTTTAATTTCATGTCTTGGTAGTTGAATAGACGAAGTTCTGGGTAAACTGACCGTCTTCTCTATCTAAGGAATGTATTTTACATGTACGGGTCTACGTAAAAATAACGAAATTGATCCAGCTTTAGTTTGTCTAAATTTGGCGTACTTGGATAAGATTACGTATAAAGGTGTTAAGTGCTTGTCTAAATTTCGATTAATTAGCCAATATTGACAAATTTAATATAGTGATTTAGCTATAATTCATTTGTCTGTTTTAGAACAATTTTCATGATAAATAGAATTTAACTTTTTTACGACTTTTACGTAGGGATATAAGATATACAAGATTTGGGTTGATTATTCTTTTGTTGATCCAAAGTAACTCCACAAAATACTATTTATAAAAATAGACATTTTCTTAAAAAAAGAAAAACCCAGTAAATCATTATATTACTTCACCTTTTCTCCCTATTTTTGATGATCTAAATCTTTCAAAAATTTGGATAAATTGAATTGTTAATGTCTGTTTATTTAT
>JALZUU010000678.1 GCA_023300665.1 Saprospiraceae bacterium
TTAAAAACTCCAAAATTGACTGCGAACTGATTAAATTATTCAACTCATCGCCTTTTTTCTCGTCCATAGCGCGGCTATGCACTCAAAAAAGAGGCTCGACTTGAACAATTTTCTCTAGTTCTCATCTTCTTTTCGAATTATTAAACAACTTCTTCTCAAGGGAGTTTAGATACTAGAAAGGTTATTAATTTGATGTTTAATTTTTAGAAAGCGTAGGCGCCATTGCATTACAACAAGGAATCACCGCAGGGTTTTGCCAATCTGTATTTGGAGGAGTAAAATAAATTATTCCATTGACCAAACCTTCTGGGCTCACAGTTGGGATTCCAGTTCCAGCAATTCCGTCCGCATCGCCATCGGCCACTCTTTGTTCGAGTCCATCAAAGCAGCTATCACCATCGGCGTCTATTTCATAAGCATCATAAATTCCATCGGGAGTGGATTCACTATCAGCAATCGTATAATTTAAAATTCCATTATCAGCCGCTGTTTCTACTCCATCAGATAAACCATTAGTACCAAATTTACTAGGTGCACCATCAATAATTCCATCTGCATTTAAATCAGAATCACTATGTCCAGCTTCATCTAAGTCGAAGATTCCGTCATTATCACTATCCAAATCAAAACTATTAAAGACCATATCTCCATCCGCATCACCAGTGCAAAAAGAAGGTTCTGAAATCCTTATAGATGATTCTTCAGATTGAACATAAATAAAGTCTATCCTACTCACTGGTCCCTTTAGATAGAAAATTACAGATCCAAGCGGATCATCTGCAGGATCATTTCCATCAACATTTATTCCACCAGAATTATGTGAGGTAGTGGCCATAAACTGGTTGCTTGTTTGTTCAATTAAGGTTCCGACAGAAACAACACCTTCCACATCTAAATCATAAAGTACATTGTTGCCATCATAAATATTAACGATGACTTCTTCGAAGCCATCAAAGTCTACTATTTTAAAATTTATAGAACCAACGTCGTTAGAAAAATCAGCAGATAAGGTTCCATCTGAGGTTGTTAGGGTGTGAATTCTCAACACAGGTCCTTGAAGTAGACCATCATGACCTGTAATGTCAGCTAGGTTTCCACCCGATTCCGAATAGGTTATATCTGTTCCAGTTAATGAATAAGTTGTATTTGTAACTGGGTTATTAATACCAATTGTGCCCGTAATATCAGTTGTCACTCCACATCCTTCTTCTAGATTAGGTATTCCATCATTATCGTTATCCAAATCAATAAAATCACATACTTGGTCACCATCGCTATCAAAATCACTACAATCTGAATCGGCACAATCTATGTCTCCATCACCATCATCATCTATTCCATTATTACAAATTTCTGGTCCGAATACCGTTACCGTAACAAAAGTACTATCCATACATCCTACGGTGTCAAAATAAAAAACATTGTAGATTCCGGCTTCACTATGTTGAATATTGTTTAAAGTTAAATGATCTCTAGTTGGTCCTGAATCCTCCAATTGATAACGACCATCAGGGCCACTCCAAATAAATGTACCAGAACTAAAAACTCCATTAATATCTACTCTCAGATCATCTCCGTTTAAAATCGAAATCGAACTACCATCTATATCGGGAGCACCATTGAGAGAATATTCCGGTTTAAAAGTAAAGGAAGCCTGGCATTCGCAATTTTCATAAGAAACAGCGTCTAGGAATAAATTTTGATTTCCTGTACTGGGGAGCGATAATCTGATATATCTAGCATGTACGGTAGTTGCTATGGTAATATCAACTGTACTATTTAAAACGTATGGAGCCCCTGAGGCAGGAAAAAAGTTAACACCATCAATTGACTCCTCAACACCTAATGTACAATCCGCAGCGAGAATGTTTAGTGTGTATTCTTCGCCAATCCCTAAAACACTACCTAAATCAATAGTCATCTCATCATTTACACCAAAAAAGACAGACACAGAATCAATAGTTCCTAATGCGTCATGACCATTTACAAGTCCAGTATTTGTTTGCCCAATAGCATTATAACTCGTATTACAATCCACATCAAGGCAATCAATATCTCCATCACCATCATTATCTATTCCATCATTGCATATTTCAGGAATTTTAATTCCAACCGAAAAATAACTAGTGGAAGGATCTGCGATGGTTATTTCCCAGATAGATCCATTGACAAGCGACATACTCTGAACGGATGTTCCTCCATTGGTAAAATCTCCATCATCATCTATAAAAAGATAATAGCTACCATCGCTATTAGGAAAAGCAGGTAGTGAGGGAATATTCGCTTGAGATGATACATCAACATCTACTCTAAGCACCACATTTTGTACATCATTAATTTCATTAAATTTCCAAACTCGATCAATTCCCAAATATCCACCATTGGGAATATCGTAATTTGTTCCATCCCACGTAGAATTTACGGTAGCTCCATTATGTCCCCAAACCAAAGCAGATTTATCATTAAGAAAAGTTGATGTATTTTCGTTATTTGTGGTGGCAAAAAAAAGATTTGCTACAGATACAATGGCAGAATTATCAACAGAACTAGATTGTTTTTGAAATAAAGCACCACAAGAATCTACGCCGATACCAGCAATATTATTAGCATAACCATCGGTAATATCTTTAAGAAGGGTTCCATCAGAAAAAAGATAATTATGGGGCATGGTAAATCCATATTTAATGGCTAAATAGGAGTTTACTTTTTCTTTATCAACTTGCGATAAGGTATCGTTAAAGACTAGTACTTCAGAGATATCTCCAAAAAACACACGGTCTTGATCTAAAAATTCATTAGAGGATTTTCTACCTATAGAAACCGGTCCAGAAGTAGCATTACCGTAGGCATTGCTTGCAAGAATCTCATTAGCGGTAAGTTGGCTGAGTGTTGGAATCGCATCTTGATTCAGCGCACTACCCTCTTTATATAGAGTTTGGGTATCATTAAATTTTATTTCGAATTCAAGTAAAGAAGAAACTGGTCCAGAAGCATGATTATTAAAACTACCAGTTCCTCCATGAGATGACGGTGTCCCAACTCGACTATTATTTGTACTCCAAGCAAATCCATAGGAGTCGATGGTTCCTCCAAATTGATAAGGATGGCGGAATTGATTAGAAGATCCATTAGGATTAACAACCGTAAAAATATGCATCCCGCCATTGGTAGAATAAATATAATCATCGCCCAAATTTAGTCCATCGGAGAGATTATCTGTATAGGTACCATCGAAGGTTATCGCAGGATGAAAATTAATGGTATTGGTTGAATAAGTAGGCCAGTCCGTCGCACCCGGATCCGCATCAGCTGAATAACTATTTGGAGATTGATCTCCCCAACTTGTGATATCTGATCCATTCGATATCGTATTGGTACCTTCGGAAGCATTCAGCCATAATTGAAGAGGAGATTCTACTCCACCAGGATACCCTTCATCAATCCGGCCATCTCCGTTGTCGTCTATTCCGTTTCCACAAACCTCTAGTGACGGAGGAGGAGGAGAAGGAGCGCAAGAAGTACAGCTTGACCAAACAATGTTCGGACCTACCGTTCCAATATTAATATCTATAAAAGGAGCAGATGCTGGAGGGGTCGCATCTATTAAGGCAATATCTCCTAAAAGAGCTCCTGTAGAATTTAGGAAGCTTGTACCTTCAACAAGAATATTTCCACAAGTAGTCCCTGTAATCGTAGTCTGGTTAGTAAAACTATTACAACTAATACAACCACCTGAAATCGTTCCGACTGAAGTGCTACCAGATAGACATGAATTGGAGATTGTAATAAAACCAGAATTTGTCCATGGACCACTTGCGCTCCAATCAGCTGCAGTAATATCTCCAGTATTTGTTAAAACACCATTTGTAGTATTAGTAATTGTGGTACTAACATTCAACGTACCACTATTATTCAAATCATTTCTTAAAACTAGTTGGATAGCTGAAGTAGTACCAAAATTATCAAAATTTGACCCAGATGTAACTTCTAGTACTCCATCGACTGAAACTAAATCGTAATTATTAAAGGTTGCGGATCCATCAAGGGTCATGTCGCTTGTAAGGTCAAGCGTCCCCTGATTATTTAGGGTAACATTTGATCCTGATATGGTTTCTAGTGTCCCATCGACTGAAATTAAATCGTAATTATTTATGGTAGTGGAGGAACCTCTAAGATTAAGGTTGCTTGTAAAATTAAGCGTCCCGTAATTATTTACGGTAGCAATTGAGGTAGAGATAAAAGATAGATTAAAAGATTGTGGCATAGTAGCACAATTTATTAATTCACCATCCCTTAGCGTTATTGAACCAGTAAAATCGGCACCAGGATCGAGGCATATTTTTTCACCGTTGAGTATCTGGTAACTCCCACTGTCAGGCCCAGTAATCGTATAAGTACAGGATGTGCCGGGGCATTGACCGATCACGGAAATAGGTAAAAAGAATAGTAGGGTGAATATAAAAGGCAGAAAGGATTTCGTTATAAACACTTGTGCATTTGATGTTTGTAATTTCATACAAATAGGAATGGTGATGTAGTGTTTTGCAGTAACTTTCAATGGATTACTTCTTTTTTAAATTGATTTAATTTAGTCAAGAATACCTAACTTTATTTTGAGTGAAGTATTAGAAAAACAGGAGATTTTTTGTAAATAAAATATCTAGTACTTCTAAGATAGTGGAATATCCGTTTAATTGGAATCAAAAACTTTGCCAGATATTCAACTATTTAGTAATATATAAAACACTTAATATTTGAGGGTTATATTTGATTGATTCAAGTTGATATTTTTTTCTTAAGTATACTCTAAAAAGCAGGCTCAAACCTTTTAAAATACTGAACCAAAAAGATGAAGAAAATACATAACTAATTGATTACCATATCATTATAAAAATAGAAATGGATGAAAAAATAGAAATTTACTCCCATGACAGTGAACAAATAATTCGGTACATTGTATCTTCTATTCGATCATAGATAGCACCTTCTTTATCCTTATTCTTGTTGACCTCCAATCTGGTTATTGATAAGATTTCCCATTTCCTAGTGGGGTATCAAACAAATATCAACTCGATGTAAAAATTAATCTCCGTTGCGTAGATTTAGCTGTTATAAAAGCAATTAGACCTAAATTCGAGCGTTTTAAACGCTTATTTAGGGATTTAATCCTTATCTTTGGAAAATTTACTACCGTATTTTTTTTTGTTTTACGGTAGCTAAAACGAAGCTGGCTGCTCTCCTAAATTCATTTTGAACTACTTTTAAAGAAGGATGTTTAAAAGTGAGCCAAAATCTCAAAAAGAACTAACTATTATGGTAAAATCAATTGAAAGAAATAAAATACCCGTGAGCGAGCGTCCAAATCTACGATTCAATCACAAAGACAAGCCGGATTTTTATACGACCTTACGTAAGCGAGTCAATGCTTATTTTGAAGAAAATAAGCTTTCCAAACATTACAATACGAGCATGGTAACGAAGACCTTGCTTATTTTAACCGTGTTTTTTGCAACTTATGGTTTATTATTATCCAATATTTTTGCAGCACAACCTGGTGTTTTACTTTTAATTGCAGTAGTTCATGGCTTTTTTACGGCATTAATTGGACTGAATATCGCGCATGATGCAATACATGGTGCCTACGCCAAAACACCTTTTTGGAATAAGGTGATAGGAACAAGTTTTAATTTTATTGGCGCGAATGATTTTATGTGGAAGACGAGTCATAATGGAATGCACCATTCTCATACCAATATTGTTGATTACGATGCCGATATTGAGCAAATTCCATTGATTCGACTAAATCCCCACCAAGATCTATGGTGGATCCATAGATTTCAGCATATCTATATCTTCGTAATCTATAGTTTAACTTCTATTGCCTGGGTATTCGCACGCGACTATGCGGAGTATTTTCATCCTAAAGTAAATGGTAAAGGAAAAACAGAACGACCAGTTTGGGAATTTGTTAGAATGGTTTTATTTAAACTTTGTTACTATACTTTCTTTGTAGCAATTCCATTTATGGTGATGGATATTCCGTGGCAATATTTTGTAGGTGGATTTATCGTCATGCACTTGGTGGAAGGTTTAACCTTGGCGTTGATCTTCCAATTAGCACATGTGATCGAAGGAACTGATTTTCCACTGCCTGATGAAAATAATAAAATTCAACATAGTTGGGCAGCACACCAATTATTTACGAC
>JALZUU010000679.1 GCA_023300665.1 Saprospiraceae bacterium
AAGCCAGTCATCCAGCCAGAAAGTTGGTTGATTTTCTTTTGAAGAGCATCTAGTTCTCCTTGAGTTGCATCAACCATAGATTGGTTCTCTGCAATTTTAGCAGCCAATTCTGCCTTTGAGGCTTTCATTTCTTCTAAAGTCATGTCCTGAGCTGAAGCAAATGCGAAAGCGAAGACAGTAAGTGTAAGTAAAAACAGTTTTTTCATCATTGTTAAATTTTGATTCTAAAAATAAGTTTTAGGTTAAAAAATAATTTATTTAAAATATGTGTAAAAATAATACTATTTAGCTTATCACTGCATAATGATAAACCTAAAATATGTTACAAATGGATTTTTATTAAGGGGTTAACTACTTATGATTCGTTGTGAATTTCGAGATTTTCACTTGAAAGTTTTTTTAGCGGTATAAATATCCTTCGATCTTCGCTTTGAAGCGTTAATGAATTATTATCCATATCGATTACTTCTCCAGTGACTCCATCTAGCGTAATCTTATCTCCGATGGTGACTTTATCTTTCGTATAAAAAGAAGCAAGAAAGTTGGCCATCATGTCTCGAGAAGCGATTCCATATCCAAGGGCAAAAGCAAATACACCACCAGCCAATAATAAGGAAAGATTAGACATGATGAAGTCAGTTTCTATTCCAGCTTGTCCCATTGCACTGACTAATGCAGTTAAGAAAATAAACCAAAAAACAAATCCACCAATCATTTTAGCGGAAGGAATGCCTAAAGATTGACAAATCGTCGTAATAATATCTTTTATAAAGTCGGCAATAAAAATACCGATCATTAAGACGATACCTGCTACCAGTAAACGTGGAATAAAACTAATAATATCAGTAATTAGGTCTGAGATAGCATCCATACTGAGTACATCAGCAGCAGCTACTACAGAAAACAAAAGAAGGATATAATATATTATTTTGGAAAGAACGGTGCTGGGAATAACCTTGATATTGGTTTTCTGGACCAAATCAATTGCGTTCAATTTTTCTGCTGCTTCATCTAGCGGTGTCTTTACTAGTAATTTTCGGAATACACCTGCAATTATTTTTGCAAGAATCCATCCTACGATCAAGATTATCAATGCAAGTGCAATTTTCGGTAGCACTTGAATAAAATCGATCAGCATTTGTTCGAGCATTCCAAAAGCAGGAAAAGCATTAAGTAAATACATAGGTGATTGTTTTTTGGCACTTTTTATTAACTCAGTGCAAGGGGGTTAATTTTAATTAGCTCGGCCACCAGGCTCAACCGTATTATCATTATCAAAATTACCATTAGGTAAACTCTGGGAATCTTCTGACATTTGAGAAATATCAGTTCCGCCAAATAAAGAAGAAATCATACCAAGTGCTTTTGAAAAATAAAGCTCTATTACATTTCCAAGAAAACCAATATTACGAGCAGTACCCATAACATTGCGTTCCGTCTGTGGAGATGGATGAGGTGCTTGTTTTGTCTCTATTTCACCTAATTTTTTAAAACTATTGTTGTTACTATCTGCTGATGCCATGACCAGTATTATTAATTAAGGTTATTCGGAAATATATCCCGGTAAACATTTTGTGCTTTATGTTTAGCCCTTTTTATTTTCATTTTAATCGCACTTTCCGACTTATCCAATGTAAGAGCTATTTCTTTAATAGACATATCATCTTGATATTTCATTAAAAGAATGGCCTTATCACCAGTGGGAATGAGCTCAAGTACTTTCTTCAATTTCATGACCTCCATCTCTAGTAACTCACTATCAGGAATGTCATCAACAATGTCTGGAGGGTTTTCCATTTCATCCGAAAATAAAGCTTTACTCTTTTTTCGCTTTCGTAGAAAATCAATACAGAAATTATAAGTAATAGAGTATATCCAAGTAGAAAACTTAGAGCGTTCACTAAATTTAGCCAGATTTAAAAATATTTTGGTGAAAATCTCTTGTGTAGCATCTTGTGCTAAAGCTTCATCCTTTAGTAATGAAATACATTTACTAAAGACTTTAGTTGAATAACGTTGGTAGAGTATTCCAAAGTAATCAGAACGCTGTGTTTTCAAATACAATTTGATAACTTCGCTATCTGTCTTTTTTGAAAGTGGACTCTTTGACGACTTACCACGAAATGAAGATGGGGTTTTCACCTATTATTTAAGTTTTCCTGACTGATTTTATATAATAATTACCGCAAAAGTAATCATCTTATGTTACAGTACGGTTTTTAGACGGGATAAATATTGAAAAGACACCATTCTTAGTTAGAATATCAAAAAAAAGAGGTACCACCTTTTTAGATGTACCTCTGCCCTAACCAAATAAAACCAAATTATATTCTTTACATCGGGCCGATGTTTCATTTTTAATGAAATTATTGTTTGTGTCAAATGTACAATAACACTACAAATCTAACCTATTTTTAGAAGAAAAAACAAAAAACCAGCAAAATTTTATGCTACTTTTTTGGTTAGATACAAGGATAAAAAATGAAACAAGTATAATGTTCAGAATATTAGACTTTGATCAAAACTTTGTGTGGAAAACACAATAACTACCAAATAAATCTCTGATTTAAACTTTTAAAAAAAGTTACTAAAAATTAAGATTTTTTTATTTTTGGATACTTAATATCTTTGCTTTATCTCTATCTTTCGGTTTCTAAATGGTTATATTCTCATAGAGCAACTTTATTTTTCAGATTTTTTCTAAAAAAAAATTATGCGTAAGACTTTTATCTCATTTTGTGCTTTATTTTTATTCTGCACGCTCCTTAATGGACAAAGCCAAGAAGCTGATGATGCTATTTTTATCAGGAACATATATAATAAGGTACTTCAAGATGGAAGTGCTTACCAATGGCTCAATCATTTAACTACCCAAATTGGTGGACGATTATCAGGTTCTCCGCAAGCAGCTGAGGCAGTAGACTATACTCGGATGATGCTGGATTCTCTCGGATTGGATTCTGTTTGGTTACAACCTTGTGAAGTACCGCATTGGGTCAGAGGGGAAAAAGAAGAAGTACATATTGTAACATCAAGGGGAAAAATCATCTTACCAGCTTTGGCACTCGGAAATTCTATTGCTAGTCCTGCTACTGGAATTACTGCTGAAGTAATTGAAGTTCGATCTCTTGATGAAGTAGAAAAATTAGGTA
Source organism: Saprospiraceae bacterium (assembly GCA_023300665.1). Classification (GTDB taxonomy): domain Bacteria; phylum Bacteroidota; class Bacteroidia; order Chitinophagales; family Saprospiraceae; genus JALZUU01. The sequence continues at coordinate 3,153 of JALZUU010000679.1, forward strand.
CAGAAAATATAAAAGGTAAGATTGTTTTCTATAATCGACCCATGGATCCAACCCAGATTCGTACATTCAATGCTTACGGTGGTGCGGTGGATCAGCGGGTGCATGGACCTTCTCAAGCTGCTAAATATGGAGCTGTTGCCACGCTCGTACGATCCATGACTACCTTGCATGACGATCATCCACATACAGGAACGATGGTCAATAAAGAAGGAGTAACTAAAATTCCTGCGGTTGCCATCAGTACCAATGCCTCAGAAATGCTCAGTAAAATGCTGCTAGAAAAAAAGGTAACCGTTTTTCTAAAGACCAATTGTCAAACACTTCCTCCTGTCAAATCTTATAATGTGATTGGTGAAATAAAAGGTAGTACACATCCTGATGAAATTATTTTGGTAGGTGGACACCTTGATTCTTGGGATGTAGGCCAGGGCGCGCATGATGATGGGGCAGGCTGTGTACACGCGATGGAAGTAATCCGAACACTCAAGGAATTAAATTATCAACCAAAACGTACTTTGCGTTGTGTGCTATTTATGAATGAAGAGAATGGACTTGCTGGTGGACGGGCTTATGCTGAGGCTGCTAATAAAAATGGAGAAATCCATTTAGCAGCAGTGGAGTCTGATGCGGGAGGTTTTACGCCTCGTGGATTTAGTTGTGATGCAGAGAATGAAGTTTTTGCTGGACTCTACTTAAAACTTCAGCAATGGTTACCTTTGCTGGAACCTTATGGACTGATGTTGTCTAAAGGTGGATCAGGAGCAGATATTTCTCCATTGAAAAGCCAAAAGGGATTATTGATCGGTTTTCGACCAGATTCTCAACGATATTTTGATTATCATCATACTGCTACGGATACTTTTGAAGCAGTTAATCAACGCGAACTTGAGCTAGGCGCTGCGGCGATTACAGCACTTATTTATTTAATTGACAAACATGGATTATGAAAAAAGAGATAACAGTACACGACAAAACTTTTGAATTATATATTTCTGCCGAAAAAATTCAAGAAAGAGTCGACGAAATAGGAAAAGCTATTTCTGCAGAATTTAAAGGTAGAAATCCACTTTTTGTGAGTATTCTTAACGGATCTTTCGTTTTTACAGCTGATATAATGCGAGCTTGTGATTTAGAATGTGAGGTTTCTTTTGTTAAACTATCTTCTTATCAAGGAACCGAGACCACTGGAAAAATTAAAACACTCATTGGATTGGACAATAATATTGCTGGACGAGAGGTAATTATTTTGGAAGATATCGTAGATACAGGAAACACTTTGACCCACTTTTTGGAGATTCTAGATACCTATGACCCCAAATCAGTTACGCTAGTATCCTTACTTACCAAGCCTGAAGTATTGAAAGATCGAGTCAAAGTTGATCAAATCGGATTTGAAATACCTAATAAATTTGTCATCGGATATGGTCTGGATTACGACGGTCTGGCGCGAAACTTGAAGGACATTTACCAGCTAAAGGGCGGATAATAGATTTTTACCTCATTTTAAGGTAAAAAACTATTTGTGGGACTTTCCAAGTTCACCAAAATATTATATCTTTGCCTCGCTTTCAAAGCATTGACCCATAGTGTAATGGTAACACTACTGTTTTTGGTGCAGTCATTCAAGGTTCGAGTCCTTGTGGGTCAACAAAAAGGCGCTTCATCTGAAGCGCTTTTTTTGTTTTCATTCCTTACCTTGCGGTAAATCTGCTGTATGTCCAGAAAACAAATCGCATATCTTATCCTCGCTGCTCACTTTTTAGCTGTTCTGATTTATCATCACATTGGCTTTCTAGGGCATTTTGGATTCGATGACCTTACTTATGCAAGGCTGGCGCATAACCTTAATCACGGTATTACCGATTTTTCCGATCATTTTAGTTTTCGTTTTCCGTTGATTTGGCTAACGGCTTTATCTTATAAGGTATTAGGGGTTAATGATTTTGCTTCGGCGATTCCTTCCTTTTTGATGACAGGATTGATACTAGGACTTCTTTTTAAAATTCTTTCTCCTTTCGGAAATAGAACCCTGCTTTTTGGCTTGTCTTTGGCTTGTTTTTCTCAATGGATGATTTTTTACTCAGATAAGATAATGCCTGATATTTACGTGGCACTTTCTGTTTTGGCAAGTCTCTATTTTATTTATAAAGAAAAATTTATTTCTTCAGAACAATCAGCAATCAACGGTTTCTTGTTGGCTTTCTCTTTTCTATTTGGATTTGCAACAAAAGGAACGATCGTTTTATTTGTTCCAGTTTTGGTGATTCTTTTTTTGGTAGATGTTTTTAATAAAAGACAATTTAAATTTTGGTTTTATGCGGCTATTAGTATGGTTGGATTGCTGTCTATTTATTTGGGATATTTTTGGAAATTAACAGGAGATCCATTTACCAGATTTACGGTTATTTCAGACAATAGCTATCTAAACTTTTGTAGTTATGACCAGCAATCAACTACGATTTTATTAAAAAGATTAGGCTATCAGTTTTTTGATTTATTATTTGTGAATAATGTATTAACAGGATACCTGTTTTTGCTAGGATTTTTATTTAGAAAAAATATTCTTGATACCTTTAAAATGAAAACGGCTTTTTCTTTTTTCTATACGGTATCAATACTACTCTTGTTGTCGGCGAATTTCATGACCATCTCTTTTTCTTCTTATGTCCCCATGTGTTTAGACATTCGACATTATTTATTTATTCCTCCAGTGGTGGCGATTCCAGGAGCAATAATTATTGATAAATTTATTAAAAATAAAAAAATAGCTCCAGGGGTTATTGGGGTGTCATTGTGCTTAGCGATCTTGAGTTATAGAAAACCAGAATTGATTTTCTGGACGCAATACTTTCCATTATTTGGTTTGTTGCTTTCTTGGTCTTTTATAAAAAAAGAAAAGCATGATAAAATCTTTGTAGGACTTTTAATTTTGACTTTATTATTGCCAGCTATTCGATCCATAAACTATGCGCGAAGTATTGATTTTCGAACACAAAGAGAGGTGTTAAAGCAAGAAGTTTTTGAGCAATATGATGCAGCTTATATCATTACCAATCCCGTCCAAGCTCATTTAGGAAACTATTATAATGCCTTTGGAGAATTTGGAGATTATACTTTTTTACCTTACGGAAAATTTGATCCTGATACCTTGAAAAATAAAAAAAAGTTGTTGTTCCTAAATTGGTATCCTCGCTTTCTCAGTAATATCAATTACAAAAGTTTACCTTATTACGTTCGAAATATCGATCCGAAAAACAAATTGAAATATGATTATAAAAGCTTGAATATCTATCTCTATGAATTGAATAAAATTGTCATTCCAAACACTTCTGGAAAATTATTATTAGAGAGTAAACAAGACTTTGAAGCAACGACTCCAATATATTGGAACGAAGATTTACAGCGCCGTACAAAATCTATTACTCATACTGGAGACTACGCACATCAAACCGGAGAATATTCCTCTACGTTTATTTCTGAATTGAAAAATTTTACAGATAAAAAAACAAAACAAATCAGTATTCGTGCCAAGGCATTTACCCACTGGAATCAAGAAACTAAAGCGCAATTAGTAGTCTCAATTTCGGATAAAAATGGAAAAAATTATTTTTGGAAAGGAAAAAATATCCAATCTTCTATTCAAGCCTATTCAAACTGGTGGCCCGTAGAATTCAACACAGAAGTATCTCTAAAATATATTCCACCAAATGCCGTTTTAAAAATATTTATTTGGAACAAAGAAAAATCAGTAACTTATTTAGATGATTTTACAATAGAAATACGAGGATTTGAATAACTTTGCTTGACTAGTAAGTTGTCCCTATTGGGACAATTTTACGTCCTAATTTTAAACAGCTTCTAATAATAATTTTAATCATTCTAATAATAAAATCACCGTTATGAAAAAAATAATAACTCCCTTGTTAATCCTTACGATGATGCTCTCTTCGTGTAGCACACTTAATAATCTGGGGATTGCCCCTACCGCTCTCGAATCTATTCAAGCGGTCAAAGCCTTAATGGATGGAAGTTCATTCAGAGCAATTAAAGCCCTACAATCATTGAATGCAGCAGGTGGCGTGGAAGGATTATTACCCAAAGAACTAGCACCAGTACTTACGACACTAAAAACGCTAGGTGTAGGTAAAGAAGTAGATGTGATTACCAAACAAATAAATGGTGTTTCAAAAATGGTAGCTGGTGAAAGTGCTGGCATCATGAAAGATGCAATTGGTTCAATCAAAATTACTGATGCAGTCGGCGTAGTACTGGGAGCAGAAGATGCTGCTACGATGCTATTAAAAAATGCGATGTATGGTAGTGTGAAAAAGAGATACAGCGAACGATTAGATACGGAACTAGCAAAAACAGATGTGCCGCAATATTGGCCAATGGCTACAGGTGCTTATAATCTTTTTGCAAAAAATAAAGTAGATAACGATCTTTCAGGTTTCCTTGCTGAACGAGCGGTGGATGCGATGTTCTTGACGATGGGAAAACAAGAAAAACAACTTCGTAAGGATCCTAAAAAATTACAGAATGCAGTAGTTACTAAAGTCTTTGATTATTATCAAAAGAAGAAAGGGTAATGAACGACTAACATAACTAATTAAAAGAGCGTCATTCATTTTAAGGTGAATGACGCTCTTTTTACAAATGCTTAAACAACTTCGTTACTTTAGACGGTCTTGTTGTTTACGTAGTTTAGCTAGAATTTTCTTCCCTCGACTTTTAAAGCCCGCAGAACCGTGTGGGATATGGTCTTCGAGTACCATGATCAGTTCATTTCCTAATTCAGGTTCTAGCTGACAAATTTTATATAATACACCCATCGAAAAAGCTCGTACTGCCACTGCTTCTTGTGGATCATCTAAGTAGGTAAAACAAAGTTCCGCTGCAATCCCTAAAAGTTCTTCAGGTAAATCAAAATGCTTATCAAATAACCGAACGGTATTTCTTTTAACCGCATCGTGGATATCTGGTCGACGAAGGTTTTCTAATAAAGGTTTTAGATGTTTTTTGATCAATTGCGGATGAAGATCCGCAGCGTGTCCTACGGCCATGGCAGCCCGTTGGGTAACCCGATATTCATTGGCTAAAAAAAACTCCATCAAAGCATCAAAGCGATCTTGATCATTGCCAATATAATTGACAATTTTCATCGTATTCGCTTTAGAATGTTCTACCAATAAAGTAGCCCGAATATCCATTGGG
>JALZUU010000680.1 GCA_023300665.1 Saprospiraceae bacterium
CTTGGCTCCTAAATCTTTTTCAAAATCTAAAAATACTTGTTCCACATCGACGCCTGCTCTATCAATTTTATTAAAAAAAATAAGGACAGGAAGTTTTCGTTCGATTAACCGTTCCCATAAATTAATGGTTTGTGCTTGCACCCCTTCTTTGGCAGAAACAACTAAGATAACCCCATCTAAAATCGACAAAGACCGATCTACTTCTGCCGAAAAATCTAGGTGTCCCGGCGTATCTACCAATTGAAATTGCTGCTCCTTCCAACTAAAACTAACAGAAGAAGCTTTGATAGAAATCCCCCTACTCTTTTCCATGGTCAGCCCATCCGTTATTGCCGACCCTTTGTCTACGCTACCAAGCGCTTGGGTGGCGCCAGTATGATGTAGGAGGCACTCGGTGATCGAGGTTTTTCCGGCATCTACGTGGGCTAGGATTCCGAGGGTTAGGATGGGTTTTGGTGGCATGTATTATGTCGGTTTTTTTTCTAAGCTTTTCTTTTTTACCAAATTTAAATACTTATTTCTCTTTTGTTCATTTCCAAAATGATCATAAATTACCGCTAACTCTGAGAGTTCATCAATTTTAAGTGATCCTTGTTTTTCATTCAATTCAGCAATTCGTTTATGATATTGCTTTTCTTTCCGTATTTCTTTTCTACAGGATTTACAATGTTTAGGCATTGATTGAACCCAAAACTTCAGTTCTTCATACCAAAATTTCTGTTCTTTCTTTGCAAAAACAAATGTTGATTCACAAGATTCACATTCAAAATCACGATCAAAATAAGCTAAATATGGGCTATAGTCACAATATGTTTGATTTGCGGGATTTCCTTTAATCGCTCTTTTTGATGCTAAACAACTATCACAAGCCCATTGAAAATTTTTATCATTAAGTATTGAGTTTTTATAGGTCTTTAGAAAATCATTATCAACTTTAATGGTATAATTTGCTCCATAAGGAATCTTAATTTTTTTCATTTCTTCTACCTCAGAACCATATACTTCGTTTTTACAACAAATACACTTAAGTACTTTTTCAGCAGGTTTATTTTTCTTTTTTTTCTTCTTCATAAAACCTAAAGTTACCCATTTTCGAACAAAACACACACAAGAATTTTACATAAAAATCATCTCCACCAAAAACACCAATAGACCAACCCACAAAAGCAGATTGATCTATTGATTTAGTTCTTAAAGTTTATTTTTATTGGCTGAAATTACGCCGAAAACCCTCTTTACGCTCGGTTCTTATTCTCCGCTGCTTCTTTCTTTTTCCTTTCTTCTTTTCTTTGTTTAGAAAATTCTATAAATCGTTCTTTTTTCTTGGCCCACATTTTATTTTCTGGTGTAAGATAAAACAAAAATTCCCAATCAGTATAAGGTCTTCTCATATGCCGATTAAAGACTACGCCATCCATCATTTTTGAAATATCAGAGGTCATATTTTGATGTCCCAAAGGACGGGATAAATATCCTTCGAGGGAGAGATTTTTCAAGGGTAAAAAATAATTGTCATTTTCGGATTTTCCAACTAGAAATTCTAGACTATTTTCTTTAGGCATATCAATCGTGCGAGTTCGGTTAAAACCAAAGGTGCCTTCATGTGCGATAAATCCAATGGTATACACCTCATCTCCATATTTTTCTTTAATATAATCTCCCATCATGGAATGATTCAAATAATAATCGTCTCCGTCTTTTTGGAACCTTTTGTCTTCCATTTTCACTAAAGAAGAGTTGTAAAGAAAGTGGCTCGTCGCTCCCCAACAGATAATTTTTTTATTCGGATATTTTTCTTTTAACCAGATTAGATTCTGGGCCATTTGTTGGTCTCGATCGTCTGTTTCTAAATAATAATCAGACATATACACTTTCATACTTTTTAGGGTTTGCACCCAAAAATCAGATTGCTCCGTTGATTCTTTTTCTTTTATTAATTTAGTGATCGTTTCTAGGAAGGCCATACTTTGAATAGCTTTCTTCTTTTTAATTTTCTTCCCTGATCTTCTTTTGGTGATAAAGGATTCCAATTGCGATATATCATTTTCATATTGATCTGCTAATCCTAAAGTAGTAAGGTATTTATTAAGGTCTTCTCCAAAATAATCTGAAGCCCATCTAGCAAACATTTGAGTATCAAAACCCGTCAGCATGAATGGTTTTTCCATAACCAAGGATTGTTCAAAATATTCATACAATGGGTTTAACTCTTCCAAAACCGACCAAATATCAAAAATCCCCTTTGCCATTGCATCTTTTACGTCATGCCCTTCCTGTATCATGGACCAAGCTTTATTACAATCATAAATACCGCTTTCAAAGGCCAATATTTCAAAACCCATTTCTTGATGCAGATATTTAATCAATTTGATCTTGGTTTGGATGGTGGTGGCATCGGTATGGGATTGTTCTCCTAGCATGACAATTTTTGCATCACCAATTGCATTTTTAATTCGTTCAAATCCTGCAAAGTTTTCGTCATGACCTTCTACTTTATGAAGATCGACCAACCGTGAATTTATCTCTTCTTGAATAGAATTTTGTGCACGAATCATTAAGGTACAGCTTAGAAAAAACAAGAGGGTAATCTTTTTCATTTTAAGTGGTTTTAGTTTTTGAATAACTTCCTAATGGTTGATCTCCAGATTCGCATCCAAATCTCTCCTTTATAACCTTAAAATTACGTAGTAAATTCTATTTTAAAAGAAAAAATTTATAAGCGCAGATATTTGGGGATGAAGAGACGATTAATTCCATCTATTCCTGCTTAAATAATTAATTATGTTAAATAAAATTGCGGTAACTTTTAGAAAATAAATCTAATGCACATTTTTTGCTAGTTGGCTGGTTTGCCTGTTGGCTAGTTAGCTTCCCGCTATCGTATTTTACGTTAAATGGAAGCCAACCAGCAAACAAACCAACTAGCGGTATTTTTAGGTTATCACACATAAATTAGAAAGTTACCGAACCATTATTTAAAAAACCATTATAAAAAGATACCGCCTCCCTATACTTTTAGTATTTTGCAGCATGAATTTTTACGCACAAACACACCAGACCCAATATAAGACTTTTGATGATTATCCAGTATATGAGGGATATGATTTAGGGTTAACCTATACTCCAAACGGAAGCACTTTTAAGGTATATTCCCCTGGCGTTGATCGGATGAGTCTATTCATTTACAAGGATGGACATACCGATAGTCAACTAGAAAAACACCAAATGACCTTAGGCGATAAAGGGGTTTGGGAAATTACCTTAGATGGTGATTACCATGGCAAATATTATAATTTCCAAGTGCGCACCGGGGGCCGCACCCTTGATCGAGTGCCAGATCCGTACGCTAAAGCAGTAGGTCTAAACGGAGAACGGGCGATGGTCCTTGATCTAAAAACGACCGATCCAAAAGGCTGGGAAAAGGATAAGCGACCTGCTTTAAAGGGTTTTAGCGATATCGTGATCTATGAAGCCCATGTTCGAGATATTTCCGCTCATCCTGAATCAGGGATAAAAAACAAACGAAAATTTCTTGGTTTAGGAGAAACAGGCACCAAAAACAAAGATGGTCTAACCACCGGATTAGACCATTTAAAAGAGTTGGGTGTTACGCATGTTCATCTCTTGCCGAGTTTTGATTTTATGAGTCGAAGTGTCGATGAAGCCAATCCAACTAAAAAATACAACTGGGGTTACGATCCTCACCTCTATAATGTGCCTGAAGGGGCTTATTCCACTGATCCTTATGACGGCGCTGTACGGGTTCGAGAGTTTAAAGAGATGGTTCAAGCTTTACATGCCAACGGAATTCGAGTAATTATGGATGTGGTGTATAATCATACTGGTTTGACTCAAAAATCTGTTTTTAATCAAATAACTCCTGGCTATTATTACCGTTTTTGGGAAGATGGAAAATTTGCGGATGCTTCGGCTTGTGGAAATGAGACTGCTTCGGATCGACAAATGGTTCGAAAGTTTATTTTCGAATCTTTGCTTCATTGGTGTCGAGAATATCATGTCGATGGTTTTAGATTTGACCTTATGGGTATTCACGATATTGCGACCATCAATACGGTTACTTGGGTTTTACAAAAAGAAATCGATAAGAGTATTTTTGTTTATGGAGAAGGTTGGATGGGCGGTGACTCTCCCCTGCCTTATGAACAACGGGCTTTAAAAGTTCATGGTCCAAAATTAGAGGAAGCTGCGGTTTTTAGCGATGATATTCGAGATGGTTTAAAAGGGGGTGTTTTTAATTCAAAAGATAAAGGGTTTGTGAATGGTGCAGATGGATTGGAGTCTACGATTCGGTTTGGTGTAGTTGGTGCTACGCAGCATCCTCAAGTTGATTATAATTCTGTTAATTATTCTAAAGCTCCTTTTGCCAATCAGCCTTCTCAATGTATCAACTATGCTTCTTGTCACGATAATCATACCCTTTATGATAAATTAAAAAATTCTACGCCTGATAGTGAAGAAACACTTGGGAAGATGCATCGATTGGCCAATGCAATTATTCTGACCAGCCAAGCGGTCCCGTTTTTACATTCCGGTTCAGAGTTGATGCGTACTAAAAATGGGGTTGAGAATTCTTACCGATCTCCAGAAAAGATCAATCAGGTAGATTGGTCAACTAAACAAAAACATTTAGACCATTTTAATTATTATAAACAATTAATCGCCCTTCGTAAAACGCATCCTGCCTTTAGAATGCCTACTACAGAAATGATTCAAAAACATCTGGAATTTGTAGATGGAACGCCCTTAAAGGTCGTTGCTTTCCAACTAAAGGATCACGCCAACGGAGATACTTGGAAAAATATTTTGGTGATTTATAATGCAAACCAAGAACCAACCAAAGTACAATTACCAGCAGGGCAATGGAAAAAAGAAGTTTGGGAAATGAAGTTTGGAATAAAAGACAAAGAAACTTTTGAAAAAGAGGTGACCGTGCCTGGTGTAGGGATGGTGATTTTAAGAAATTAGGTTTAGGGTCTAACCGCTAAACGGGTGGCTCAGTGATTTCGAAAAATGCGACAAACGACAGATTTTTTGCCTACCTCTCTGATTTAGCGGGGTCTCGTTTTATTCTGTCAAAAAACTAACATTAAAAATTAAGACCAAAAATAATAAATGAATATTTACAAAGAAATTGAAGTAGCCATTCAAGCGGCTGCTCATATCGTTATTACCGCACATAAATCTGCAGATGGAGACTCTATTGGTTCTTCTTTAGGCTTATTATACTTTATTGAAAAACTAGGTAAAAAAGCCGTTGTTTGTCACCCAGATAAGGCACCTGATTTTTTATACTGGCTAGATACTTCTTCGATTCTGTTGATGGAAGAAAATCCAGAGAAAGTAACCGAGCAAATGAAAAAAGCAGATTTAATTTTCTGTCTAGATTATAATGCAACCAATCGTGTAGGACCAGCTATGCAAGACTTATTAGAGGCCACTACTGCTAAAAAAATAATGATAGACCATCATTTAAACCCTGAGGATTTCTCGACCTTAATGCTTTCTGAACCTACTGCTTCCTCTACCGCTCAACTAATCCTAGACTTAATTGAGCAGTCTGGACATTTAGCCTTATTAGATGAAAAAATTGGTACGCCATTATATCTAGGTATTTTAACAGATACCGGTAGTTTTAAATTCAATTCTGTAAAACCACATACGCACGAGGTATTGGCTAAACTTTTAACAGCAGGCGTAAAACATGATTTAATTCACGAAAAATTAAATGATACCAATACAGAGAGTCGCTTGCGTTTGCAAGGTTATGCCATGAGTGAAAAGTTAGAAATTTTATACGACCATCATGTTGCCATCCTCTCTTTATCAAAAGAAGAACTAGCCAAGTATGATTATAAAAAAGGAGATACCGATGGTTTGGCTAACTTGGCCTTGTCTATCAAAGGCATGAAGGCAGCGATTGTCTTTAAAGAGAAAGATGGAATCATGAAAATTTCCTTCCGCTCTAAAGGCCTAGAACATCCGGTAAATATTTTGGCAAAAGAACATTTTGACGGAGGTGGTCATGCCAATGCTGCTGGTGGAATGAGTGAATTATCCGTAGAAGAAACTTTGGAAAAATTAAGGGGATT
>JALZUU010000681.1 GCA_023300665.1 Saprospiraceae bacterium
TCTAAAAAGCCTAGTTTTTCTCCCAAATTCCACCATTTGTGCTTTGCAATGCATCTTTTTATTAAAACAATGAAGTTTTTAAACCACTTCTATATTGCATTTTAATAAATTTTACTATTATTGCGATACACAAATAAAAAAACCTCTTCTTATGAGATTAATCATCAACTTAGTATTAGTTGCCCTTGTTGGAGTGCTGATTTACATACTTTACGGCAGTATCAACGAACCCATTGCTTTTCAAGCTGAAAAAGCCCGCCGTGAGGGGGCAGTTATCGAACGTCTTATGGATATCCGTAAAGCTCAAGAACTTTACCGAGAGGTGCATGGAGGATACGCGAAAGATTTTGACGGTTTAGTTAATACCATCCAAACAGGAGAGATCCCGGTAGTAAAAGTAATTGGTGATCCAGATGATCCAACAAATACCGATGCGATTCGCTATGATACAACCTTCGTTCCTGCTATGACTTATTATAATGACTACCAGACCATGATGAAGCGAACTATCAGCCTTGATTCTTTACGATATGTTCCTTTTACAAAAGGACAGCAATTTACGGTGCAAGCGGACACGCTGACTTACCAAAGTACTTTGGTGAATGTGGTAGAAGTTGGAACTCCAAGAACCGAGTTTATGGGACCTTATGCAGACGAACGCTTCAAGCGATACGATGCTTCTTATGATCCAAACAAGACGATTAAATTCGGTACAATGGACGCACCAAACTTAGCTGGAAATTGGGAAAGGTAAACTTCGAAATTTTTGAAAATAATTTCGTAAAAAAATATACTGACACCTATGACCTATCCATTCTTATAGGAATGGATAGGTTTTCTTTTTTAGTCAGTGACCCACAACAGAATATTCTTTTGTTGCGGAGCTACGCTTTTCCTCCTAGAACGACCGGTTTTGATAAGCTAAACAATTCATTAAAGGATATTTATATCAGTGATGAATTATTAAAGCAACCTTACAAGTCGATCAAAATAGGGATACTGAATCAACGGACTACCTTGGTTCCAAGTGATCACTTTGATGTAAACCAAAAGGAAGTTTATCTGAAAAATATGGTTGCAGATATTGAAAAAGATACCATTAGCTTTGATGATTTAAAACCGCTTGGAATAGTTAATCTATATGCCACAGATACAGATTTTACCAATCAACTATATGGGTATTTTCCAAATGCAAAGATCATTAATGCGGGAACTAGCTTAATTCTAGGTCATCGAAAGATTGCTGAAAATCGTACAGGTAGACAGATTTGCTTGAACGTCCGACAAGGTTTACTGCAAATCAGTTTATTTGATAATAAAGAATTGCTTTTTTACAATAGTTTTATCTACGAATCTTCTCAGGATTTTATTTATTATGTCATGTTGGTCTTTGATCAATTTAAGCTGAAGCCAGAAGGGAATACGGTACATATCAGTGGACAAATTGTAAAGGATTCTGAGATTTATCACTTACTTTTTAGGTATATCCGACATCTTGAAATGATGCCCATCCCAAGCTATTATAAATTGGGAACGAAAGGCAAATTGATGAATGAATACCAATATTTTGATCTTTTTAGTCTTAAACTATGCGAATAATCGGTGGCCAATTTAAAGGCCGAAAATTTTATCCTCCTGCAGATAAGTGGCCCACCAGGCCAACCACAGATTTTGCGAAAGAAGGGCTTTTTAATATTCTACAAAATCGAATTGACTTTGAGTCTACTACAGTACTAGACCTCTTTGGCGGAACTGGTTCACATGGTTATGAGTTTATTTCTCGTGGCTGTCTAGATGTAACTTATGTTGATAAATTTGGCCCAGCGGTCAATTTTGTTAAAAAAACTTCCAAAGAGTTAGAGATTGAAGAGCATTTTACGGTCTTTAGAACCGATGTTTTCCGGTTTATTAAGATGAGTCCTAAAAAATACGATTATATCTTTGCTGGTCCTCCTTATGGACTTCCTACCATCGACACTATCCCTGATGAAGTATTCAAACATGAGTTGCTAAAACCAGAGGGTCTCTTCGTCATGGAACATAACCCCAATCATGAATATCCAAATCATCCGCATTTTACAGAGGCGCGTAATTACGGGAAAACGATCTTTAGTTTTTTTAAGTAATTGAGTGCTATTTTTTTTGTTTCTTTGCGAAAGTTGAACCTAGGAGATATTTAAAATTAATAGTAAACATCTTCTAAAGGGAATTTTTACATACTCAATTTGGTTTTAGGGATAACCAACAAAGAGAAAGTCTATCTTATTTAAGACTTTTGAGGTTTTCTACCATGGAGTATCATTAAACTGTGTAACATGAATTTTACTGAGAAAATCGCCGTCGGCGTAAAAGCCGCTGTCGCTAAATTATATGACCATGAAGTCAATACGGAGAATGTAATGATCACCAATACCCGAAAGGATTTTGCGGGTGATTACACCGTAGTCGTTTTTCCTTTTTCAAAAGCCGCTAAAAAGAAACCAGTTGATATTGGACAAGAAATAGGGGAGACCTTAAAAACAGATTTAGATATCGTGGCTGATTTTAATGTCGTAAATGGGTTTCTAAATCTTTCAATCGGTAATGAGTTTTGGCTGAAATTCTCACAAGAATTATTCAAAGTCAAACATCTTGGCCAAGCACCAGCTAATGGCAAAAAGGTCATGGTAGAATTCTCTTCACCTAATACCAATAAACCCCTTCATTTAGGCCATGTTAGAAATATCCTTTTAGGTTGGTCTTGTGCTCAGATTTTAAATCGAGCAGGATACAAGGTCATTAAAACTCAGATTGTAAATGATCGAGGGATCGCTATTTGTAAAAGTATGCTTGCTTGGCAGAAATTCGGAGAAGGAGAAACCCCAACTTCTAGTGGAATCAAAGGAGATTTTTTAGCTGGTAAATATTATGTAATGTTTGAAAAGAAATTTCAAGCAGAATATAAAATTTGGAAAGAAACCAAAGAGGCAAAAGCTTTATTAAAAGAAAAAATAAAAAAGGATCAAACCGAAGATGCTTTCTGGAAGTCTTATAAGAATACCTATTTCAATGATTTTTCTGGACTAGGAAGTGAGGCAAAAGAAATGCTGCTAAAATGGGAAGACAATGATCCTGCAGTTCGTCAATTATGGTCTACCATGAATAGTTGGGTCTATGATGGATTTGAAGAAACCTATAAAGCGATGGGGGTTGATTTTGATAAATTATATTATGAATCAAATACTTATTTAGAAGGCAAACGAATTATCTCAGATGGTTTGAAAAAATCAGTCTTCTACAAAAAAGAAGATGGCTCTGTTTGGATCGATTTAGAATCTGCTAAGATGGATCATAAATTAGTGCTGAGAAGTGATGGAACTTCCGTTTATATGACCCAAGATATCGGAACGGCACAACTCCGATCTGAAGATTACGGCATGGATAAAATGGTTTATGTTGTAGGTGATGAACAAGATTACCACTTCAAGGTTTTATTTGAAACCATGAAACGATTAGGTGCGCCTTATGCAGAAGGCTTACACCATTTATCCTACGGAATGGTCGATTTACCAACGGGAAAGATGAAATCTCGAGAAGGAACCGTCGTGGACGCTGACGAGTTGATTAAAGAGGTCGTTGAAGTTGCTCGAAAAAATATGGTCGAACGAAACGAAGTAACAGGAAAGACGGTAAACGATATAGAAGAGATCATCCGAAGAATTGGACTAGCTGCTTTGAAGTTTTTTATCATCAAAGTAAACCCTAAAAAACGAATGGTTTTTAACCCTAACGAGGCAGTAGATATTCAAGGACAAACAGGGCCTTATATCCAATATGCTTTCGTTCGAGCCAAAGGAGTTTACGAAAAAGCAATTCAGGATAAGGTAAATTTATCATTGGCAGACAACTATTCTACCTTAGAACCCGTAGAAAAAGAACTGATCTTCCAGATTAGTCAATATCCAGCATTGGTAATAACGGCCGCAGAAAGCTACGATCCGTCTCTCATTGCCAATTATTGCTATGGTTTAGCTAAAGCGTTTAATAAACTATGGCACGAAGTATCGATTCTCAATGCTGAACAAGCAGAAACTATCGCTTATCGAGTAAAATTAAGTAAGTTGATCAGCGAAACACTAAAAGACGGAATGAAACTACTCGGGATCGAAATGCCAGATAGAATGTAGAGTCAACCTCAAAAGTAAATTCAAATAATAGAATTTGATTCTGAGTTTAATTAGAAAAATAAAGATAGACTTAATTAAAGCATAAGATATGAATCCAGGAAAAACGAAGCTCAACTTTATCGAGCAAATCGTAAAAGACGATATAGAAATGAATAAGCACGAAGCTAGGGTTCACACCCGGTTTCCGCCCGAGCCAAATGGTTATCTCCATATTGGTCATGCTAAATCTATTTGCTTAAATTTTGGATTGGCAGAGAAATATGGTGGAAAAACCAATCTTCGTTTTGATGATACCAATCCTACCAAGGAAGAAACGGAATATGTGGATGCCATCAAAAAAGATGTTGAATGGTTGGGCTTTAAATGGGAAGGTAAAGAACTATATGCCTCCGATTATTTTGAGCAGTTATATCAGTTTGCAGAAAAGCTCATCAACGACGGAAAAGCCTTTGTAGATGATTGTACCGTAGAAGAAATTCGTACTATGCGTGGTACGCCCACTGTCCCTATGACACCTAGCCCATATCGTGATCGTTCTCCAGAAGAAAACCTAGAACTATTCCGTGAAATGAGGGCTGGTAAGCATAAAGAAGGATCAAAAGTACTAAGAGCGAAGATCAGTTTGACTTCGCCTAATATGCACTTACGAGATCCGATTATGTACCGGATTTTGTTTGCACATCACCACCGTACCGGAGATGCTTGGTGTATCTACCCAATGTATGATTATGCACATGGACAGTCAGATTCCATTGAGGAGATCACACACTCTGTTTGTACTTTG
>JALZUU010000682.1 GCA_023300665.1 Saprospiraceae bacterium
TTATTTACAACGGATGAAGGAACCATTAATTATTTTACAGAAGTATTATTCGTTAACCAAAACGATGATGATTCTTTCCCTGGTAATGGTGATGGTGTTACGCCACAGGAAGACGATGAGGCGGCAGTTTCTATCACTATCATCAATATGCCAAACGCTATATTGAACAGTGCTGATAAAGAATTAACAAACTTTACAGTTACAGAATTGTATCCAAACCCAACGATGAATTTACTTACCTTAGAAATTGAAAGTTTGATGGAACAAGAAACCACCATTCAAATCTACAATGCCATGGGTGCACTGATAAAATCACAACCTATTTTCATTAATAAAAATGAAAATGTTTTTCAATTATCTGTTCGTGATTTACCAGAAGGAAATTACATAATTCGAATTCCGGATACGAAACTCATAAAACGATTTATTAAAGCAGGACGCCTTTAGAAATAAATCAAACTTGCAATAAAAAAATAACGCAGTGGCCATTTCTGGTCACTGCGTATTTCGTTTAATAATGTTGCTCTAAGAGCATAATAATGTTTTAAATTAGGTGATCGTGTTTAAACGATTTGATTAATCGTATATTGTTATAAGTAAATAGAATTAATAACATTGATTTCAAAAGTACCGGATCCATTGTTGTTATTAAAAATACTACCTAGATTGGCTTTTGATTCATTTTTTGCAAAAGTACAATTTTCAATTTCTACTTTTAAATCTTCAAAATAGCTAAAATTCATAATGTTTCTGCCTTCCTTTTGAGCACTGTTTTCAATAAAAGTGGTAAAAGTGATTTTTGGATTTATCATACCGCCACCACCATAATTATAGATAGCCCCTCCTTGGTTTGCAGAATTAGCCTTAAAGCTACATTCCTTTATTATTGGTGTAAAATTACCTCCAGTAGTAACATTTGCAATTGCTCCACCATAATGTTCTGCAGTATTTTTAGTGAAAATTGTGTTATCTAAGATTAGTTTTAAAATGCCACCTTTGGCATAATTATAAAAAGCTCCACCGTAACCTTCCGCAGCTTGATTACTAATAAATTTACAATCCGTAAATTTAGGAGCCAGCGTCAACGCCCCATCTACTGAAGTATGAACTGCTCCTCCTTTTGTTGCTTGATTGTCCTTAAAGGTACATCTTGTAAAATTAACATTAAAATCAGCATTTTTATCTCGTAAACAAACTGCACCTCCTACCTGACTTCGATTATTTGAAAAAATAGTATTTTCAACAACCAAATTAATATTACTAGTATTTCCGTAACTATAAATTGCTCCACCCTTTCCGATAGATTCATTACCCTTAAATTTACAATTGATAAATCTAGGCGAAACCGTTCCACCTGTCATAGATAGACAGGCAACTCCTCCTCCATTAAAAGCCTTGTTATTTTGAACGATACAATTTTTAATGATAGGATTAGCATTGGTACCTATCTTTTCTGATTTTATCATAATTCCACCTCCTATATTTATAGTTCCTTCTTTTGCTTCTCCATGCTCCACCGTAAAACCATCTAATAGAGCCGCTTTAGTTACTTCTGAAAAACTAACCACTGTATTTATCTGATAGGTTTCATTATTACAAGAAAATTTACCAGTAAGTATGGTAGGATTCTTTTCTGGGTTTCGGGCTTCCAAAACAGTCTCCGTTCCGTCAAAACCTCCATATATTTGAATGTCTTTATTAAAATTAAAAGTATATTCCCAATTAAAAGAATCTCTGTCTTGCGATGCAAAGTCGAAAGGAAAATAAGTACCTTCAGCCACCCAGATTTGATCTCCAATAGTGGCAGCTTCGATCGCTTTTTCAAGATTATTGTAGGCGTTTACCCATGATGTTCCAGATTGGTCTCCACTAGCGTTATGATTAACATATATTCTCTGTGCTGAAGTAAAAAGGGGGAAAAGAATAATCGCTAAAAATGTGATTCTTTTCATGATGTTATTTAGTTGTGTTGTAAAAATAAAGCGGAGGGATATTCTAGGGAAGGGAGAATTGTATTAAAGAGGTTGCAATAATTTTGCCAGCATTTAGAAATTTTTTAAAAAACTTAATTAGTGACAACCAATCTTAATTACCTATCCATGATATTTCAAAAAACAACGTATAAAAATATTTTTTTTAGTGACAACAATTCGGTGAATTTAAACTCAATACCTTATCTTAGCCTCTAACGTTTTATGGTGGAATCAGTTATCTTTGTATTCGATTCTATTAAAACCCCATTTTATTTATAATTCCGATGAATAGACTATTTACACTTTTACTCTTTACAACAACCTATTTATTATCATTTGCTCAACCAAATGTAGAATGGTCTAATACTTATGGTGGAAGTTTTGGAGACATTCCCAGATCTGTATTTGCAATTCCTAGTGGAGGCTACATGATAGCGGGTCTTAGCATGTCTGATGACGATGATATTTCTAATAATAATGGAAAAGGAGATGGTTGGTTATTCAGAATAGATGATTCTGGAAACCTCCTTTGGGAGATGAGCTACGGCGCAGAATTCCAAGATGAATTCAAAAAAATAATCCCAGCCAACGATGGTGGTTTTATAGTTGCTGGATATCGTTCTAGTGCTACCATAGTAAATAATACAGAAAATATCTCCCATGATTTTTGGGTAATCAAAATAGATGAGGATGGAAATTTATTATGGGAACAAATTTTTGGTGGTGAACGATCAGAATCGATTGTAGATATGATTGCCACCGAGGATGGCTATCTTTTACTTGGTAACTCGGATAGTCCTGATTTTGTATCCGCGGGATATCGAGGACAATTTGATCCTGTCCTTTTAAAGATAAATAATAATGGACAAGAGTTATGGTCTCGTCGATGGGGAGGAGCTCAAAATGATTTCGCTACCGGATTACATCTATTAAACAATGGACGAATCGTTGTCAGCGGATATGCGGATTCAAAATACAATGATCACCATGGTGCAACTGATGGATGGTTAACTTATCTAAATCCACAAGGTCTATTAATTTGGTCAAAGTTTTTTGGTGGTAGCTTAACCGACCAATTGACCTCCGTTACTGGTGGTCCTGCCAATCAGATTTATGCCGCAGGCTATTCTTATTCTGAGGATCAAGATCTAGAAAACAACACAGGATTAAAGGATGCTTGGTTGATTCGAGTAAATACAAGCGGTGATTTAATTTGGTCTAAAAATTTTGGTGGTAATGGACATGATGCTTTTAATAAAATTATTGCAAAAGATAATTCCATTTTCGCCGTTGGATATAATTGGTCGTTGGAGAACACCTCACTTCCAACGATGGGATTGAAAGATTTTTGGCTTTCCAATATTGATATAAACGGCAACCTAAATTGGGAGTCTACCTACGGTGGCAATCGAAGTGAAGAAATTTTTAGCTTTGATTTTAGCACAGACAATGGTCTATTATTGGCCGGCTCTACCCAAACAAAATTTAATGGAATGGTAGAGAACAATAATGGTCTCGAAGATATATTCCTTGTTCGATTGGAAGGCACAGGGCCCACACAACTCGTCGTAAGTCTTGGCTCAGATCAAACCATTTGTAGTGGTGCTTCGATAAATCTAACACCAAGCATTCCTAACTGTTCTAGCTGTACAATTACTTGGGAAGACGGTTCTAATTCTAATAATCGAAACGTATCACCGACTACCACTACCACTTATTCTATTATCATCACAGATGAAGATGGGATAACAGCTAATGATGATATTACCATATTCGTAAGTGAAGTTCCTGTTTTGGATATTGAATTAGTAGGAGGTAATCTTTGTCCAGGTGACTTTTACAATTTAAATACAAATACTCAAAATTGTTCTGGATGTTCTTACAGTTGGAATGATGGCAATACAGAAGCTAATCGTACGCTGATAGTAATAGACGATATTGCTTTTTCATTGACAATTACCAATCAAGATGGTTGTAGTACCAATCAGTCTATTGAAGTTCCCGTTCAGGAAGCGATTAATTTTACAGGAACTACTAGTCCTATTAGCTGCCAAGGAGCCAACGATGGACAAATCACCATCGATAATAATTCTGGTAATACGATTAATTTTGCTTGGGATCATGGAGCAGTTGGCGCTAACCTTGATAATCTTTCTCCAGGAAGTTACACCGTTACTGCAGGAGCCATTGGTTTTTGTGCAGAAGTTGCCACCTATGTAATATCGGAACCCGACGCACTTATCCTAAATACCAACTCTACAACCGTCAGTTGTTTTAATCAAAATAATGGTAGCATTAGTACTAGTATTGGTGGTGGAATGCCACCTTATGATTTTGAATGGAGTAATGGAGCTGTCTCAGCTTCTCAAAATAACTTAAGTGCTGGTACGTACTCAGTAACCATAACAGATAGCAATGGTTGTAGCATTTCAGATGCTATTGAAATTACACAACCAGATGCCATTCAGATTAGCAGTTCTCTGACCTCGATTAGTTGTAATGGTGCGAGCGACGGTTCCATTACCATAACGCCTTTTGGAGGAGCTGGAGATTATACTTTTGATTGGGCCAATGGCAATACAACCAATCAGCTAACGAATCTTTCTGCCGGTTCTTATTTAGTAGCCGTTATAGATGGAGATGGCTGTAGTACTACCGCTAGTTTTTTGGTTGAAGAGCCACTTGCTTTGGACTTTAACATAAATGCAATTCCACCTACCACGGATGATAACGGAAGCATTCTAGCAGTTCCTTTTGGTGGAACGCCTCCTTATCAATTACTTTGGAACACAGGCTCTACCAGTTTTCAAATAATAAATCTTACGAATGGTCTGTATACCGTTACAGTAACAGATCAAAAAGGTTGTACAGGAGAAGAGTCCATCTTATTTGAAGTAACAAACAACGATGATCTTGCCAGAATAAACGATTTTACTATTTTTCCAAATCCAAATAATGGAGATTTTCAAGTATCGATCGAGCTTGAAAACACAACAGACTTTTCTTTAACACTTGTAAATACATTAGGCCAAACTATTAGTACAGAACGATTTAGAACCGATCAATTAAATAAGCACTTTGATTTTTCTACCTTGGCTAGTGGTGTTTATTATCTTTTATATACTGATCAAAAAGGAGTGGAGGTGAAACCTGTGGTTATTGAGTGATTTTCTTGTTGAATTGTTGAATTGTTGAATTGTTGAATTGTTGAATTGTTGAATTGTTGAATT
>JALZUU010000683.1 GCA_023300665.1 Saprospiraceae bacterium
AATCAACGGTGCAGTCGTATCTTCTACATTGATCGTTTGCGTCGCAGTCGTACTATTACTACATTCATCTGTCGCTGTCCATGTTCTTGTAATTGTATAGGTATTCGCACACGTACCAGCTGTCGTAACATCAGTTACTTCTACTGTGATATCGCCAACTAATGTACAATTATCTGATACGGTTACTACACTCGCATCTCCTACTGGGATATTATCACACTCTACTGTGATGGCTCCAGGTACATTTGTAATCAACGGCGGAGTCGTATCTTCTACATTGATTGTTTGTATTGCAGTCGTACTATTATTGCATTCATCTGTCGCCGTCCACGTTCGTATAATTGTATACATATTCACACACGTACCAGCCGTCGTAACATCGGTCACTGCTATTGTGATATCGCCAATTAATGTACAATTATCTGATACGGTTACTACACTCGCATCTCCTACTGGAATATTATCACACTCTACTGTAATGGCTCCAGGTACATTTGTAATCAACGGCGGAGTCGTATCTTCTACATTAATCGTTTGCGTCGCAGTCGTACTATTACTACATTCATCTGTTGCTGTCCATGTTCTTGTAATTGTATAGGTATTCACACACGTACCAGCTGTTGTAACATCAGTTACTGCTACTGTGATATCGCCAACTAATGTACAATTATCTGATACGGTTACTACACTCGCATCTCCTACTGGGATGTTATCACACTCTACTGTGATTGATGCAGGTACATTCGTAATTAACGGTGCAGTCGTATCTTCTACATTAATCGTTTGCGTCGCAGTCGTACTATTATTACACTCGTCTGTCGCTGTCCATGTTCGTGTAATTGTATACGTATTCAAGCATGTACCAGCTGTCGTAACATCAGTTACTGCTACTATAATATCACCAACGAATGTACAATTATCTGTTACCGTTACTGCCGTCGCATCTCCTACTGGAATATTATCACACTCTGCTGTAATTTCTGCAGGCACGTTCGCGATAATAGGTCCAATCGTATCAGAAACGAATATTATTTGTGAAACAGTTTGCTGGTTTCCACAATCGTCTGTAGCTGTCCAGCTTCGAATCAATTCATAAGTATTTAAGCATGAAGCATTTTGAGTTGTTTCAGCAAATACTATTGATACGCTATTTCCACATTTTTCAGCAACGATTTGAGTTCCAATAGTTGGTGGAATTGGAATACTACTACATTGAACACTAGTATCTGCAGGTTGTGTTATTGTGAAAACAGGAGCTAAAGTATCTAAAACTGTAACCACTTGATTTTGTGTAAATCCATTTCCACAAGCATCAGTAACTGTCCATACTCTAGTAAATGTTCCTGTATTATTACAACCAGTTAGCGTTGTTATGTTGTCAACATAAGTAACGATTGGTGAGCTACTACAAGCATCATCTACATTTGTAGGAATACCGATAGAAGTTGTTGTTGAGTCTATTTGACAATTTATATCAAAATATAATAACGTATCAGCCGGAACCGTAAAGGTTGGAGGAATCGTATCCGTGATTGTAATCGTTTGAATTCCTGTGGCAGTATTACCACAATTATCTGTAATGGTCCAGGTACGAATCAAGTCTCCGGTGTTGTTACAACCAGTAACTAAGTTCGTTAGATCATCGTTATAACTTGTCGTTATTGTTCCTCCACAAGCATCTGCCAAATCAACAGGAGTTCCGGTTGAAGTAATCGTCGTATCAATCAAACAAGTCAAGTCAAGATACAATATGGTATCTGCTGGCAAAGTGAAAGTTGGTGCTAAAGTATCTGCAATAGTAATACTTTGGATACCCGTTGAACTATTGCCACAGCCATCCATTACAATCCAAGTTCTTAATAATGTTCCGGTAGAATTACATCCAGTTAAATTACTTAAGTCATCTGTATAAGATGTATTGATAAGGCTACTACAATTATCATTAATACTAGAAGGTGCGCCAGTAGAGACTAAGTTTGTATCCACACTACAAAGTAGATCTAAATACAATGTTGTATCTGATGGCAGTGTAAAGGTAGGAGCTAATGTATCTAGTACTGTAATTATTTGGTTTTGCGTAGTTGTGTTACCACAATCATCGGACACCATCCAAGTTCTAGAGATAAATCCAGTATTATTACAATTATTTAAAGTAGAGAAATCATCTGTATAAGTTGCTGTCAATATTCCACTACACGCATCGTTAATACTAGTTGCTATTCCAGTAGAGGTAGTCGAAGTATCTATCGCACAAGACAAATCTAGATATAATGTTGTATCTGCCGGTGCTACGAATATGGGTCCCAACGTATCAACGATCGTAATAGACTGTGTTTGTAAAGTAATATTTCCACAATCATCTGAAACACTCCAAGTTCTTAAAATAAATCCAGAAGTATTACAACCCGTTAAATTCGTAAGGTCATCTGTATAAGTTGCTGTCAAACCAGTAGAACAACCGTCATTTATGTTTATTGGTTCACCAGTAGAAGTAATTGTTGTATCAACATCACAAAGCGCATTTAGATATAATATTGTATCTATAGGTGTTGTAAATGTTGGAGCCAGCGTATCTGCAATAGCAATGATCTGAATCCCAGTACTAGTATTTCCACACTGATCAGATACAGTCCATGTTCTTATTAAATCACCAGTAGAATTACAATTATTTAAGCTTGATAAATCATCGGTATAACTGGTAGTTATCGTAGGAGAACAAGCATCAACAGCCATAGAAGGAACTCCAGTGGAAGAAGTAGTAGTATCTACTAAACAACTTGAATTCATATACAATATGGTATCAGTTGGCACTAGAAAAATTGGTGCTAGTGTATCTGAAATTCCTATTGATTGAATACCTGTAGTTGCGTTTCCACATTCATCTGAAACCATCCAAGTACGAAGAAGCGTACCCGTATTATTACATCCTGAAAGTCCACTAAAATCATCAATATAGTCAACAGTAAACGTTCCTGAACAAGCATCAGTAATACTTGATGGAATTCCCGTAGAAGTGGCCATGCTATCAACTGCACAAACATTATCTAAGTATAAAATGGTATCTGCAGGTAATGTAAAGGTTGGTGCAATGGTATCTAATAATGTAATATTCTGTATTTCTGTATTAATGTTGCCACATTCATCCGAAACCATCCAAGTACGAATCAAAGTACCAGTATTACTACAACCGATCGCTAACTGAGAGAGATCATCTGAGTAATTAACTGTAAATGTCGATCCACATGCATCTGTAATATTTGATGGAATTCCAGTATTACTAGTCGTCGTATCAATCTGACAAAGATTGTCAAGATATAGTGTAATATCATTAGGTGCTGTGAAAGACGGAGCTAACGTATCTAAAATAGCAATTGTCTGTTCTCCTGTTGCAATGTTACCGCATTCATCAGAAACCGTCCAAATTCTTACAAACGAACCAGAAGTATTACATCCACTTAAACCACTAAGGTCATTAGAATATGTAAAGCTTGTAGAACCGGTACATACATCATCAACATTTGTAGGAATTCCAGTAGAAATAGTAGAAGTATCTACTAGACAGAAAAGGTTGAGGTATAAAGTTGTATCAGCTGGTATCGTAAATGTAGGTTGAATCGTGTCAACAATTGTTATATTTTGAGTACCAATAAGTTGATTTCCACATTCATCAGAGACCGTCCATGTTCTAGCAAAAGTCCCTGTATTATTACAACCTATCAAAGTAGATTGATCATCATTATAAGTGATGGTTAGTAGACCAGAGCAATCATCCAATGCATCTGTGATAGTTCCTGTAAAAGTACTACTAGTATCTACGGTACAAGTTACATTCAAATATACGGTGGTATCCGCAGGTATTGTAGCAGTTGGAATACTATTGTCTTCGTAAATAATATTTCCTTGCGTTTGCGCCAGATTTCCACATCCATCGGTTGCGGTGAAAGTAACTAAAGCAGTACCTGTAATTCCACAACTGTCTGCCAGCGCCATATAATCATTAGTAATTATAACAGTTTGGATACAATTATCAGAGAAAGCTGCTCCTCCATAATTATCTAGCCATTGATTAATAGAATCGGTTAGATTTATTGAACTACTACATTCTAAGATTAAATCATTAGGAATTTCATCCCAAACGGGTAATTCTGCATCTAGGACATCAAAGAATATCGTATCGCTTGAGGTACACCCTCCTCGAGTTACTTCAAGGCTAATTGTTTTTACACCACAACTATTAAAGATAACGCTATGTGGTCCAAATCCTGAAATTGTATCCGGCATAGCATCCGCTCCAAAATTCCAAAAATATTCTGCTCCTAGCCCATTATCAAGTCCAGTAAAAACAGCTGTATCAGATGGACAAAGATTGATCGGTGTAACTGAAATATTTGAATTAGTTCCACACTCAGGGTCCTCACAATCAATCAGTCCATTTTGATTATCATCAATTCCGTTACCACAATCTTCCTGACAAGGGATAAGATTTAAATCATAACAACAATATGGAGAAATTCCACAATCACTAATTGTTGCTACACAAATATTATAACTTCCAGAATCAACATTAGAAGGATCAATTACAATTGAAGAGGTTCCATCTCCATTAACAATATTAATTCCATTAGGAATTAACCAGTCAAAACCAGTAGCATCTGGTAAAGAATCAATGGTAAAACGAATCGAGTCATTCGTAATACAAACAACAAGTCCTACGGTATCAGGAGCAAGGAAAGTACAGGAGAACGGTACTGGATTATTAAGGATTACCTCGGTCGGTAAGCTCTCACAACTTCCATCACCATTACGAGTAAAAAGCCGATATGGTCCTGAATTTAAGCCTGTAAAAGTCCCACTAGTTTGCCATGTCCCAAAGTCTCCCAATCTATATTCAGGTGTTCCAATACCTCCTGAAGCTGATATGGTTATAGAACCATCAGAAGCATCACAAGTCAGTGGGTCTACAGAGAGGTCTACACTAATTATCAATTCATCGGGCTGAGTCATTGTGATGGAAGTTACTACTTCACAAGAATAGCTGTCTGTGACGGTGATATCATAAATTCCAGCACTCAAGTTATCTGCCGTGTTTCCATTAGCAGAAATTGGGCCTGTATCTCTGCTACTCCATTGGTAGCTATAAGTTCCTATACCACCTGAAGCAACTACGGTTGCTTGACCATCATTTTCTCCAAAACAAGAAACCGGAATGGTTGTGCTGACTGACGCCATCAATACTGGTGGATCCATCAAAGTAATACTTGCCACTTCTGTACAACCACTAATATCTGTTACTGTAATTGTATAGGTACCAGCAGATAAAGAATCTGCAACAGCTGTATCATCTCCATTGTCCCACTGATAAGTAAATCCACCAGCTCCACCGGTGGCAGTAGCTCGAACTGAACCTGTATTGCTTCCAGCACAACTAATTGCTTCTCCATCAAAGTTAGAGGTTATAGAAGTTATGATAGCAGCTGCAGGAGGCTGAGTTAGTGTAATACTATCTAAAGTAGAACAACCCAAGTTATCTGTAACCGTAACGAAGTAGGTTCCGGCAGCTAAGTTTCTAATGGTGTCTGTAGATTGGCTATTACTCCATTGTATAGAAATTGGTGCAACTCCTCCCGAAATTGTAACGAATGCTTCTCCATCATTATCACCATTACACTCCACATTATCTATTGCGAGTGCATCTATATCTAGTGTTGTCTCTACTAAGATGATTTGTTGTTGAGATGAGGTATTTCCACAAACATCTGTCGCCGTCCAAACTCGTTCTATTTCATAACTACAACCTTTAGAAGTAGTGTTTTCCATAAAAGTGACTACTGGATCAGGGTCACAGTTATCTTCTGAATTAATACACCGAGGGAAGACTTCTATTTCCGCGATATTCAGCACATCACTGTTTTGCAACTGAATTCTAACATATCTTCCTGAAGTATTTACCGGAATATTTGTAGGAAATTGTGCTATAGATCCTTCAAAATACCTGTGTACTTTAGGATCAGCTAAAGTAGTAGCAAGATCATTAGAGGTAAATGGTTTTTCAGAAATAAGGATATAATAATCATCCGTTCTATCCTGACAACAGCTAGTTCGATTAAAAACATGAACAGAGTCAAGTTGATATACAGCCAAAAGATCTACTTCCCACCATGGCTCTATTTCACTAACGTTATGACTAAAATTATTATAATTTCCATCTACTGCACGACTAGCATTAAAACTACCAAGTACACTCGATAGTCTCGCGGGTTTACCAAGCGCAATATTAGAAACATTATTACCACAATTTAAAAGTGGTGGTTCAGGAACTCCAGAGGGAGCTACCGTTATATCTGTAGGTATATTTAGTAAGACTGGCGCCGTAGTATCAACTATTGTAATATTCTGAGTTTCGGCAAATACATTTCCACAATAATCAGTTGTAGTCCAAGTTCGGACTATGGAATAATTATGATCCGTACAAGTTTCGTTATTTGTTTGTGTAGTTGTTTCTACGAAAGTAGTATTAACGATACAACCAGATATTAATAATTCTGCAACAGCGGTAAGGTTTCCTCCATTCACTTCCGACAAAGCTCTTAACCGTACATACCGTGCAGGTTGGCTTGGGAAACTAACTGACTCAGGATCGGTTCCAGAAGTCCAAGTACCTGTAGCTACTGGGCTTCCCCAATTGGTACCATCCATACTAACATAGAATTCATAATCGGCAATACGTCCTGCTGCATTATCTTGTCTTGGAAGATAAGTAAATCCAGAAACATCTTCAATTTGTCCAAGGTCAATTTGAATCTCATGCGGTAGTGGTTCAGGAATTTGACCAGTACAACAGCACTGAAATTCTATGGCATCGATATCTAGATCCCAAGCAGAAATACTAGAAAAACGAACATAACGGGTATCATACTCCGTAACTAAATCATAGTTGAAAAAGCTAGTATTATTGGTAGAAAAAGGATTATCTCCACGATTTCGATAATTAACACCATCACCAGATTCAGCAATTCTAAGTGTAGGTGTTCCTCCAGTTGTACTACTTCTACGTAATCTAACCGTATAAGGAGTTCCTGCATTAATTACTTCTCCCAAATCAATAATTAAGACTTGTCCTTGATCATTCAAGGTGGCAAAGTTTCCATCTGGGGTACCGATAACATTAGTAGGGTTAACGATTCCAGTATTTCCGACACCATTGGTAGCGAAACTTGATCCACAACTAGTTGGTGCACTACTACTTGTTAGCCAATAAGTATTACGATCCCCATCGAGCGCTTCATTACCTCCAAAATTTTGACTTTGTTGAGAATCTACAAAACGACTTGTCAAATTAAATTGAGGTAATAAACCTTCTTGGAAGCAACTATCCTGAATAGCAGCAGCGGTAATATTATCACAATTTAAAGTAGTATCAGGACCGATAATATCAATCGTTGGGCTGATCGGTGTTTGAACTGGAAAGGTAACTTCTGACTGTAACGTGGCTGAAATACTAGAAACTGAAGCCACATTACGAACAAAAGTAGGATTTGAAAGATCATTGATAACCGCATTAAACTGGAATAAGATAGAATCATTTGGTAAAATGATACTTCCATGTTGGTAGCCTATTTCATCTAACGGAAAACTAGAATGTGGCGTTGGGTCATCTGCTAAAATAGTAATATCATTTCCAATAATCGCTCTAGTTGATCCATCAATATAGGTCAATTCCTCTGGTAATGAATCCAATAAAGTAAGGGTACCTACAGATAAAGGAAGTGCACCTGTATTTCGGATCATTAGTGTGTATCTAACTTCATCACATTCATCAAAAAATCCATTACCGTTAATATCTCTGGACAGGTCAGCACATTTTGAAAGTGAAAATGGGATACCATTTGGTAGCCCAGTACCTAAGTCAATTGCTGGTGAACCAGGACTAGCTGTTGCAGGGTCTTGTCCCCAAGCACCTGCAATAAAAGCATCAGAATTATCACAAACCCAAATTCTGGTACCAGTTTGATCATTATCATCTGTATCATATAGTTTTATTTGTCCTAATTCTGGAATAATAAATTCTTCATCAAAAGGAGTTCCGAAGTCATCCACAAATGCTCCGCCATCTCCGTCATGATCTACACAGATACGAATATTTCCGCTACTAGTACTTCCTTCTGGGAAGTCAGCAGTAATCCAAATAGGAGCAGAATTTTCTAAAGTAGGTTGTACTTCACAAGCCGCTACGTTCAATTCTGCAATAGATGTCCAAGGTCCACCATTAATTTCTGATTTCGCTACTAATCGAATATAGCGACCATTTGTTTCTGAGAATACTACCTTTTTTAAGACTGGCGTTCCATCAAATTCACTAGAAACGACTGGAGCTCCCCAATTTGCTAGGTCATTTGTTATATAAAAATCATACTCTTCAATATTACCATTAGAAGTTGTTCCGTCATTAATTTCTAGTGCCCAATTTCTGAGTGTTCCTCCTCGACGGTTAGCTGGCTCTTCCATAATTAAGGTCCATGTACCATTCATTTCTTCTCCGTTAAAATTAGAAAGAGGCGTAAATCCACGGAAAGTCCCTCCTCCGATAGGAGGACATGGAAAGTCCTGAACAGCATCATCATCCACATCTATATTTATGTCATCAGTTGTACCACAATTTCGATCAAATATCGTAACAGTTGTACCATTAGGGCTTCTTAGCTGAACTCTAAGATATCCAAGGAACGTATGATCAATCCGAAGATCAGCGAGATTTAAATCTTCTATTGTACCCGAAGCCGTAACATTAAGCGTAGAGGTTACGATTCTTGGGCCACTATTAGGAATTATAAGATCATTAGTTTGCGTAAAGGTCTGATATACTGCTCTTGGATTGACGAGTAATTGAGATAGATTATAGGAAGCTCCTAAATCTATTTGTATTTCATGAGGGTGTGTAGTGGTAGTAGGAGTAATTTGGGTATGCCAAAAGGTACTTAAATCTCCATCAAAAGCCTGCGTACCATCCTGGCTTGCATTTTCGTCACTATCCGTTGAAATGAGGGTCCATCCTGATTGCGAAACAATACTCGCGTCATGGCAATAAGTTGGATCCTGGCCAGGAGCAAATCCAGCAATGGTAATCTGTGAGGTTAATTGATCTGCCGGAATAAGCGCATATCCCCAATCTCTTCCTGAGTTGGTTACATTACCATTATTAGCATCAGAATCAATCGTAGCAATGGCATAATAATTTTCACCATTTTCTGAATATGTTCTAACTCCTGAATTTTCAGGAATCGTAATATCAACAGTTTTATTTGGCGGTACATTTACTGAATTTACTCCAAGAAGTGTTTCGTAAAAGACTCGAATAGAAGTATTATTAGGATTATAGAAATGAAGTGCCGTAGGGTGATTTATGCCTGTTGTAGTAGCTCCAGAATTATTATTAAGTGTAGAAACTGGGCTATAATAAGCATCAGACCATTGCTCTACAGGTTTTAAGGTGAAAAACCGACTCTCAAAACTAGCACATATATCTCCAGTTAGTAAATGAACTTGAATAAGAGCATCTGCTGTAATTTGATCTCCTACGTTAATGTTTCCATCAATTAGAAAACTCTCCCCTTCTGCTAAAACACGAGTTTGAGCAGTTCCATTATCAATATAATTAACGGTTGTTCCATCTTGTTGTGCCATTACTACTGCTCCAGTATATTCGAACATTTCATTGACATCTGCATTTACACCTACCGGAATTTGATATTGTAGTCCCCAAGATTCAACTGGATAAACCTCCAGAGCACCTGCAAATAAGGTACTAGATCGATCTGCCCAGTTAAGTTTTGTAATAGCAAGGTTACCACGACTACTAATTTTATCTCCTCCATCATAATCTAGCACTTCTTGCATTGTTCTAGAATAAACCGTATTGTTTAATACAATTATTTCAGCTGCGGAAAGGAAGTCATCAATATCACCAGGTGCGGAACCATTGGTCAAAATACCATCGCCCCAAATTTCCGTCGTTGGTTGAACTGGGAAACTTAAATTAGGTTCGTAGCCATCTTCCCAATGATCATAATGAATAACCGTTCCACCCTCTACTACCCCAATAGAAACATAGAGTTGAACAGGATCTACTGGTTCTGCGGAAAGTATTCGACATTCTTCTGGAAAAATACTTTGTAGTGCTTGTAAAACTTCATCTTCTGGTGCTGGTAAAAAATAGGTTTCTACAAAATTAGTAGCACTGAAATCACCCGAACAGAAGCTCAAGGTTGATCCAATACTTTCAATCCCCCTACCTTCTATCAAAGTAATTATAGATGTAGTAATACAAGATTGTCCAACATAACGTAGTTCAATAGTATAAGTACCTGCTGGTAAATCATTGAATAGGTTAGATGGTTGCCAACCAGTGACTCCAACCAACCGAAATTCAAAAGCAAAAGTATTTCCACTTCCTCCCACTAAAATTCCACCATCCATACTAACACTGGTCGTTGGATGAATCAGCTGTACATTGGAAATTGTTGGTGCTTCTGTCACAGCCACCGTAACTGGTTGAGGCCCTACTTCACAAGTACCAATATCATTTCTAACATAGACAAGATGAGTACCTGGCGCCAAACCAGTAAAAAATTTAGAAGACTGCCAACTGGTCCCATCTAATCTATATTGATAATTTCCTATTCCTCCACTAGCATCTATTCTTATAAGTCCATCATCGACACCACAATCTTGTGGTGCATTTCCTTCTGCAGTAAAAGTAATATTGGTTGGCTCATCCAAAATAATGGAACGAACGATTAAACAACCGTTAGCATCTGTAATTGTAACATTGTTGGTACCACTTATTGCATCTGTAATAGTCTCCGTTATTTGGCCCCCATCCCAAAGATAAGAATGTCCGCCTGTTCCGCCAGTAGAGTTAGCGGTAATTACTCCATCATTTCCTCCTATACAACTAACATCAAAACCATTAAAGTCTGAGTCTATGCTAAGCGTAGCATTAAGTGGTGTAGGATTGTCAATAGTAATCCTTTTAACAACTTCACAATTATTAGCATCTGTTACCGTAACTCTATACGTGTTTGCTCCAATATTAATTAAGCTATCACCTAAAAATCCGTTATCCCACCGATAACTATATCCACTACCAGGTGTTCCACCGCTTGCCACAACAAAAACGCTACCATCCGTAACTCCAGGACAAGATACATCTGCACCATTATAGTCGGATGTAACCGAAACCGTAGCTGTCAGTGCCGGAGGATCATTTAAGGTTATGGAAGAAGTTGTAGTACAACCATTTATATCTGTAACTGTAACCGAATAAGTTCCAGCAGGAATATCTGTAATCTCTAGAGTTGTTTCACCGTTACTCCAATTGTAGGCATAAGGAGGGATTCCAGAAGAAGCATTTACGATTGCTGCTCCATCATTTCCACCAACACAACTGATATCTTGACCATTGTTTGATCGACTAACGGATGCTACCGCAGTAATTTGAAGAGGATCAGAAATTATTATGCTTTCAACTATCGTACAACCACTATTATCTGTTACTGTAACGGTATAAGTTCCCGCACTGATATTACTATTTTGTTGAGTAGTTGCACCGTTGCTCCAATTATAGGTGTATGGTGTTCTACCTCCTTTGGAAGTAACCGTTACTATTCCATCTGAAGCTCCAAAACAAGTGATCGTATTACCAAAATAGTTAGAAACTATTAAGGTTGAACCTGTTAATTGAGTTGGTTCAACTATTGTTTGAGATAATTCTGCAATACAACCTTGGTTATCTGTAATCGTAAGAGAATATGTTCCAGGAGCTAAAGCATTTACATCTTCTGTTGTTGCACCATTCGACCATAAAAATGAATAAGGTTCTGTTCCTCCCATCACCGTAATATCAAGTGATCCATCATTTACACCAAAACAAGATATTTCAGAATTAACCACGGTAGCATGAAGTGAATCTGGTTGTCCAATGGTCACCTGAATCGTGGCATCACAACCATTAAAATCCGTAATCAATACATCGTATACACCGGCTGAAAGTCCTTCTCGATCACCATCATCATCTGCAATATCAGAGATATTTTCTTGGCTAAGACTACTAGTATAATAGCTAAAATTATCCATCCCTCCTCGATAAGGAAAATATGCATTTGAATTTAGGATAAATGGAAGTGGAAGAAATACTGCTCTTGGAAAAACATTTGAACCAGCTGAATACCCAATTCCAGCCTGATTATCCAAAGAGAAAAGAGGAGGCATCACCAATGTAGTAGGATTATTACTGTTGTCAGGAGCGGTGAATAATTGTCCATTAACAATGACAGACATGATCCCATTATCAAAAACAAATCCTACCTGTGTCCATCCTACAAAATCTGCTGGATTAGTACTATTAGCAGGATTAAAGAAATCTATTTTCACTCTAGAGCCAGGAAAAAAGTTACCATTCTGAGCCATTCCTAGTTGTAAAAATTGTCCATCTAAAACAAGAGAAATACCATTATTTTCATTTCCTTGCTCAAATAAAATTTGACGCTCGTCCACTCGATCCGGATAGATCCACATGGTCACGGCTAATTCTGTTAAGTCCGAATCCATAAAACCCATGTTATCATCATATTTCAATCCAGTTTGTCCATTAAAATAGAATGCTTCGTTTTCATAACCAGGTGTACCGTATTGTTCGGTACCAATTTGCAAGGTACGATGATGATCATTCCCCGTTTGATCATCTGTGGTCCGATCAAAAGAATAGAATGCTTCAATGCCAAGATCATCCCAAGAATAGGTATAAGCATTTACTCCACCCGTTACGTTGACATCAATACGACCATCACTAGCTCCATAACAACTCGCATCGGTAACGATAGCATTGGCTGAAATTCTTTCTGGCTGGGTAACCATCAAGGTATAAACTGCCTGACAACCATTATTATCTGTCGCTGTTACATCATAATCACCAGCAGTTACATTAATTAAATCGGGTCCAGTTTGTCCATTA
The DNA here is from genome assembly GCA_023300665.1 of Saprospiraceae bacterium. Lineage (GTDB taxonomy): Bacteria > Bacteroidota > Bacteroidia > Chitinophagales > Saprospiraceae > JALZUU01. The sequence continues at coordinate 13,010 of JALZUU010000683.1, forward strand.
CTCCAAGCATAGTTATAAGGAAATGCACCATCTGCTGCCATGGCAGTTGCAGTAGCATCACCATATCCAAAACATGAAATATCTTCTCCTAAATAGTCGGAAGTTACCACTGCTGTCACACTAATTGGAGTTCCAGTAGGCTCCGTAATGGTAACTATTTCTGTATCTGTACATCCATTACTATCTGTAACGATAACGGTATAGGTTCCTACTCCCAAGTTGGTGGCTATTTTTGTGTTGGCAATTGTATCGTTTGCCGCGTTTAGCCATTCGTAAGAATATCCAGGTGTACCATTTATTCCATTTGCTTCCGCTTCTCCGTTGACAGACCCAATACAACTTACACCAAAACCACCAAAATTAGAATTGACTTGCGTACTTGCTATTACTTGGGTTGGTTCTGTAATAATGACAAAATTTTCATCTGTACATCCCACTCCGTCAGTTACGGTAAGTGTATATGTTCCTGCCCCAACACCAAAAAGATCAGGAGTTGTTGCACCCGTATTCCATAGATAAGACTCTCCACTATTTCCTCCTGTTACGGTAGAAATAATGTTGCCATCTGTATTTCCATTACAAGAAACATTTTCTCCATTAAAATTGGTGGAGATACCTAAAGATAACTGAGGAGCTTCATAAACAATAAAGCTTTCAGAATCTGTTCCAGTACAACCATTTAACTGTACAATTAACTGAACTGTCTTTACTCCATCATCACTATAGACTACGTTATGTGGTCCTCGGAAGTTAGCAGAATTTGGTGTTGCATTAGCCCCAAAACTCCAAGTATAAGTGGCACCACCTGGAACATCAGTTGCATCAAAAACAACTGTATTATTTTCACAATCTGCAGATGGTAAAATTATTTCTGCGACTGGATTGGCAGGAGTAGTGATTGTCTCTGTAGTAGATACCAAACAGGTACCATTGCTATTTCGAACATCAATATCATAAACTCCTGGAGCAAGAGACCCAAAGAAAGGGCTAAACCCCCAGATTCCTCCATTAATTCTATATTGAAATCCTCCGGTTCCTCCAGAGGCGGTTATACTAAGAGAACCATTAGTACCACCACAAGATGTGGGACTAGAGACATTTACATTATCAATAATTGGATTTGAAAAAACCGTAACATCCTCTGTGGCAGTACTTATACAACCATGAAAATCCACAAAAGTATAGGTAATGGTATGCGTTCCCATTCCAGCAGCAGCTCCAGAGAATTCGTTTCCGACTACCCCAGGTCCGCTATAAGTTCCACCAGCTGGGCTTCCAGTATTCAATGTTATTATTTCATCGATACAAGCTTGGTCATTGGCCAATACAAAAGAAACGACTGGAAGAGCAAATACTTCAATTTGGTCGGTAGCCAAATTCGTACAACCATTAGCATTTGTATAAGTATAGGTAATAGTATGAAGTCCTACACCAGCAACCGAAGGATCGAAATTGGTTCCGCTTACCGCGGTTCCGCTATATACTCCACCAGCAGGTGTACCTCCAACAAGTGCTACTGTATTTTGATCTTCACAAGTTCCATCACTGGTAAGACTTAAGGTAACCAAATCACTTGTGTATATTTCTAAAGTCTCCGTTGAGGTAGCACTACAATTACCATTTTCTACTGTGAGTTGAATATTTTTAATACCACCAGACGAATAGATCACATTAATAGGAGCGAGATTAGTTGTCGTGATAGAAGGAGGAGTAGCATTTGCTCCAAAATCCCAAATATAAGATACGCCTGCACCACCATGTGCTGAAGAAAATGAGATCGTAGTACCTTCACAAACAGAATTAGGCATATTTATTTGAGCCGTTGGACTTATCGGATCAGATAGAATAATTGTATTAGAGATGATCAAACAAGTACCATTATCATTTTGAATTTCGACAATATAATCTCCAGCATTTAGTCCAGTAAAACTGTTACTAGGTTGCCATGGTCCACCATCAATTCGATACTCTAGATTTCCGCTACCACCAGAAGTGATGATTGTAATAGAACCATCTGTTGTATTACAATCGGTAGGATTGACAGTATTGATAGCATCAATAATTGGTTCAGCAAATACTTCGATATCATCCGAAGCAGTATTTGTACAACCATTCGCATCTGTAAATGTATAAACAATAGTATGGATACCAACTCCTGCTACCGAAGCATTAAAGTTACTACCAGAAATACCATCTCCAAAATAAGTTCCACCAGCAGGACTTCCATCGGTTAGGAAACTAATATTTTGATCAATACAAAGGGTGTTATTTGAAATATTAAAAGATACAATTGGAAGATCACTTATAGCTACCATCATCGTATCAGTAGAGACACAATTATTTTCAGTAACTATTAATACCACCTCTTGAATTCCAAAAGTAGAAAAAGAAACATTGTGTGCTCCAATTCCTGTCGCGTTAGCGGGAGTGGCATTTGCACCAAAACTCCAACTATAAGCAGCAGTTGGACCAGCAGCAACCGCGGAAAAATCTTGTGCAATATTTATACATCCTTTATTTGCTGCATCAATATCAGCAAGTGGAGCACCAGGATCCAAGATAGTAAAGAAACCTAAGCTGTCGCCACAAGTAGTAGAATTATTAACATAGGTAATTGCATAAATTCCTGGTGCTAATCCAGTAAAAACAGTATCTGGAACTGAAGGCGCTCCATTTAAACTAAATTGGTAATCATAAGTAGGATTATCGACTGAAATTCGAATTTCTCCATCATTATTTCCACAAGCCGTAGTGGCAATAGCCATCGCTGTAGGTATGATTTCGTTTACTACTACAATTGAATCTTGACTAGTGTTTGTACAATTATTGGCATCTGAGAAAGTATAAGTAATAATATGTGTACCTGGGCCAGCAATAGTCGGGTCAAAATCAGTCCCTGTCACTCCACTACCCGTAAAAGTACCTCCAGCTGGCGTATTTCCAGTAAGAGAAACGATTAATCCAATACTACATACCGTATCTATAGGTTCATCAAAAGTAACTATAGGAAGTGCAAATACCGTTATTGAATCAACAGCAGTACCAGTACAAGTAATTCCACCAGTCAAAGTAGTCCGAGTATAAGTAATCGCATGTGTTCCTATACCCGCAACAGATGGATCAAAGTCAGTTCCAATCACCCCTGCTCCAGAGAAAGTTCCATCTGTGGGAAATATTCCTGTTAAGGTAATTACTCCATCAGTTACACAGAAAGTAGAATCAGGTAAATCAAAGGTTGCCTCAGGAGTAGGGACAATATTAAAAAACTCATTCTTAGTATCCGTGCAACCGTTTAACGTTGTCAAAAGGGTTACAGAAGCGGGCCCAGAAATGCTAAAAGAAATATCATGTGGTCCGATTCCGGCAGCAGTAGTCGAAGAAGCGCCTGAACTAAAAATCCAATCATAAGTAGTACCTACTCCTGCATCAACTGCAAGAAAAGTAAATACTTCATCTTGACATAAATTCCCTGATGCTCCAAAATCTGTAGTCGGTAATGGATTAATGTTAACGGTTACCGTTGCACTACTTGTGCAATTATCTCCGCTCGTAGTTACCACATTATAATTACCATCTGCATTTAATGTAGCATCCTCAATGAATGGATTTTGGTCTGTGGAAGTAAATCCGTCAGGTCCAGTCCAATTCCATAACACGGCATTGGTACCCGTTTCAAATAAAAAAATGGTATCTGCCTCGCATATTGTGCCAGGTCCTGAAGCAACTGCTACTGGATTTATACAAGCACTATCTGCACAATCTGTATTCCCATCTTGATCATCATCAATACCATTATCACAAATTTCATCTGGACAAATGGTATAGGTTAATGCTTCTGAAAAATCTATACAATTAGCCGTAATATTTTTAAGTGTATCACCGATTGCGGTATTCGTAATAGAACTATCGTCCTCGTAATCAATGGCGAGTACCATAAATTTTCCAGGATTAACACCAAAGAAAGAAGGACCAGCAGAAGTTGTATCTATAATTACACCGACTGAATCGGTCAACAAATATAAGGTAACATAGTTTGGGTCTGTATTATTTCCAGTTGGAGAAAAATTAATATCAGCGGGAGCTACCGCATCACAAGTAGTAGAAAAATCACAGCCATAACTATTCACAGCCCCTACAGGAGCAACACAGGTACAAAAATCATCCGCATCTAAAACACCATCGGTATCACAATCTTGAGCAAAAGAAAGGGTAGAAATTCCTAGTAGAAAAAATATAAAAAATACTTTTGTAAAACTGGAAAATAGTGATTTAGAGAGAATACTCCAAGCAGAAAAACAGCTAAAATGAGTATCTGACTCATTTAACTGCAGGTTGATTTTTAGTCTTAATAAATTTTCATCTATTAATTCTGATAAAAATCTAAAGGTAGATTTTATGTCCATATGATAAAATTTGCGCGATGTATCACGACTACTTCAAACAGACTAAACCTTTGATTATCAGTTACATGTGAGTGAGTAGTTACTATTTAAAAAACATAAAATAGCTGGCCGTTTTATAAAAATAAATTGGGTTGACCATCTAAAAAAGTTTCCTAATAGTGGGGATAATGAAACATTCAGGAAATAGGTTGCAGGGTATTATTTCTGAACCCATGTATAGACAGACAAATATTATACCATATATTTAATTTTTATACAATATGAAAATAGGTTAAAATATGGAGTGTTGATCAAGAATTTTTGATCAGTGCAAGAAGCTCAAATGAAAGGTTAAATTTTATTTGAATTACTATTTAAAAGGAATGTAAATAGATTTATATTTAAAGAATATTGAGTAATTTTATAATAAAGAAGCTGTTTACAAAATGAAGCACAATGGTTGCGAACATTCTTAAACAGCTTCTAAATCAACCACTATGTCAAGGAGCATACTACTGAACATTTCTTGCTTTTTTAACCTTCCAATTCTGGCAGTAAACGCCAAAACTGCCTAGAAACTAATGAAAAAGTATTCAACTAATAATCTAATGAACTTAAAAGAAAGACTATCCTCTCCAGGACCTAAAAGAATTCTAGCACTTGACGGCGGTGGAATTCGAGGAGCCATCACACTCGGCTATCTAGAGGAAATGGAAAAGATGCTCCAAAAACGACACAATAATCTAGATTTTCGACTTTGTGATTATTTTGATTTGATCGGAGGGACAAGTACTGGTGCTATCATCGCTGGTGGTTTAGCCATTGGTATGTCTGCTACGGAGATAAAAGATTTATATAATAAATTAAGTAAAAAAATATTCGGTCGAAAGGTTCGTATTTTTAAAAGGTTGAGTTATAAATTTAGAGTAAACGCATTAGAAAAAGAGTTAAAAAATCTTTTTGGGGAGATGACTATGGGAAGTGATCAACTCAAAACTGGATTTTGTGTCATCACCAAACGAGTGGATACTAAAAATACTTGGTCTATCTTTAATCATCCCAATGGAAAATATTTTAAATACACCAAAAATTACTTAGTTCGACAAGTAATTAGAGCTAGTACCGCCGCACCTACTTATTTCAAACCTGAAATAATCGATATTGGTAATGGAGAAAAAGGCGCTTTTGTAGATGGTGGTGTTAGTATGCATAATAACCCAGCATTGCAATTCTTTTTACTCACCACTCTAAAGTCTTATGGATTTAATTGGAAAAAAGGCGCTGATAATTTAATGATCGTTTCTATCGGAACAGGACATTGGCAAAACGAAGAAACCATCGATATGGTAACAGATAACAAACTGTGGGATTGGGCCGGCGGAGTGATTTCTATGCTAATGAGAGATGCTACATCGACTAACGAAATGCTTCTACAATATTTTTCCAATAGTCCAACTTCAAAGATAATAAATAAAGAGTTAGGTGATTTGAAAGACAACCTAATCACAGAAAAACCACTTTTACATTATCTCCGATATAATGCAATACTAGAAAAAGAATCTTTAGAAAAATTAGGTTTTAAAGCGGTTGATCCAAAAGATCTTTATGAAATATCTGAAGCAAAAAATACTTTCTTACTGACTCGCATCGGCGAAGCAGCAGCAAAGGTGGATATAAAACCCAATCACTTTCCAGCAGATTTTGATTTAAAGAAAAATAGTGATTTAGAAAATTTTGATATCGAAGGTTTCTTGAATAGAAATAAAATTGTTTGAGTTTAAAACTACCTAATAATGGTCACGTCTCCTTCATAAAAGCCTTCAAAGCCATCAACGAAATTCACTTTTAGGTGATAGATATAAACACCACTTCCGGCAGGTTCGCCTTTAAATGAGCCGTCCCACCCAAGTGGTTCCGCATTGATAGGAAATTCTTTTCTTTCAAATACTAGTGCACCCCACCGATTGAAAACTTGTAGATACTCAATTTCTTGAATTCCATTTCCACCATAAATAGTAAAACGATCATTAAGACCATCTCCATTAGGACTAAAGGCTGAAGGGATATAAATCTTTCGTTCCTTATCAATTGAGATCAGCATAATATCCGAACTTTCACAACCATCTGTATCAATCGCTGTCAAAACAAGTTGAGAGGTATTAACTGGTTTTGCAAAAGGATTTTGACAGGTAGCACAAGATAAAAAGCTGGTATCGCTCCAAAAGAAAGTATCTACTGGATTAGAAAAGATTCCATTTAAGCGCAGGCTATCTCCCAATAATATTTCGTCATCTGGGTTCAAACTGACCACAAATTCATTTGGCTGACTTAACAAAATCTCTGTATCCCAAGTACATCCATTCACATCTTGTATACTCAATGGAAAAGCACCTGCTGGTAATCGACCAAACTCATCCGCCGTAGCGAAACTACTATTTTCACCAAAAGAAAATACAAAAGGTCCTACCCCTCCAATTATAGAATCAACCGAAACAAAACCGTCCTCTTCTCCAAAACAAGATGGACTTTCAATAGTAAATATTGCATCTGTTGGTCCTCCTGGATCAGGCGAGATCGATAAATTTTCTGTACTGATACAACCATTTTCTAGATCCGTGACTAGCAAAGTATAAGCTCCAGTTTGATCAATCTCTCTTTCTAGATCTGTCATTGAAATCGTCGAACCATTAGGATCAGTCCATTCTAAATTAAATTCAGTAATGGGAGATAAAATCTGTACATCCAAGGTAGTCGTAGCTGTTTCACAACTTAAAAATCTATTTCCATCTACGGCAATAGTTGGAGGTTGAACATTTTCTGTTACTGTTACAGAGGCTGATTCTGTACAACCATTATTTGTATTCGTAATAACCAATTGGTAGGTTCCCGGTGCATTAACCGTTTGTATTAAATCCGTATTTCCAGTGAT
>JALZUU010000684.1 GCA_023300665.1 Saprospiraceae bacterium
AAATTTGCATCGTTCTGATAACCAAGCACTTATCTTCGTCTCTTTTGAGAAACTCTAAACAGCTTCATTTTATACTAATGTTAGTTAGAGACTTTACTTTACCTCAATAAGTTTGTACTACCGCTAGCGGTTCTTTCTTCCCCATCCTGATACCGAACCGTTACTTGCCAGATATAAACTCCAGAAGTCAACCTTTCATTTCGGTAACTTCCATTCCATCCTGCTTGAGGATCATTAATCATAAAACCACCATTTTGATAAAGTAAACTTCCCCAACGATCAAACACCTTATAGGTTAGCACTTCTGTTCCAGGAACTCCGTGAACTAATAAAAGGTCATTAAAATTATCACCATTCGGCGTGAAGGCCGTAGGTACTAAAATTTGGCGAGCCTTATTTACCTTTACTTCAACTGAAGTCTCTCCTATACATCCTCGACTGTCCTTTGCTACTACATTATATAGGATATTATTTTGAGCAATGGTCCAAGGGCTTTCACAATCAGGTAGGCTATCTGGATAACAACTTAAGGTTCCTTCGTATGGTGCCGACCAGAAAATATCAACTGCCCCAATTGCATTCTCTACTTCTGGTACCAGCTGTAAACTATCGCCTAACATAATTCCATCTTCTTCTATTTCTACCTCAACAGTAACGGGTAGTGGGTTATTTATGGTTACTTGCGTAAAAAATTCACATCCTTTGGCATCTTGCATCCGGATATCATATTCACCAGCACGGATACCAACTAGCACTGGAGTTCCACCAAAATCTTCTTGGTTTAAAGCATAGCGATAGGGTGGCACTCCGCCCGTAGGAATGATCGTGATTCGTCCATCTCGATCCCCAAAACAAGTAGGATCCAATAATTCTACTGTGGCAGTTAGTACATCTGGTGCTTCGACTACTTGGTTTGATACCGTGGTACAACCTCTGCTATCCGTAATGGTTAGCTCGTAGTTACCTGCTTCGATGCGATCAATTTCCGTATCATTACTTCCGGTAGACCATGCATACTGATATGGAGCAGTTCCTCCTGAAACATTTGTACTGATGATGCCGTCCGTATTGCCAGGACAACTGATATCACTCACTGAAAAAGCAATATTTAATGCGTTTGGTTCTTCTATTGATATTTCTTGAATACTGCTACATAAATTATTATCTGAAACAGTTACCGTATAAACACCACTAGAAAGTTCACTTGCCGTAGCCGTAGTTTGATTACCAGCATTCGTACTCCATTGGTAAGTATAAGGTGCCGTTCCTCCTGCTCCACTAACCGTAGCAGACCCATTATTTCCATTAAAACAATCATTCCCAATAACATCTTGTACTAAAATTCCAATTTGGTCAGGATTGCTAATTTCAATTACTTCACTGGACATACATCCAATCGAATTAGTGACCGAGACGGTATATCGTTCTCCACCATTTAGATTTTCTATGCTGGAGGTAGTTTCATTATTATCCCAAATAAATTCGTAATCATCGATATTGGTTTGAACGCCATTTACTTCGATACTCGTAATCTCTGCTGTTCCTCCTGGTCCATTAAAACACAAGGGGCCATTTTCACTCAAACGAATAATGATTTCAGGATCTTCCGTAATTTGAGTGCTTTGAGTAGTGCTACATCCTGATTGATCGGTGACTACTACTTCCCAAGTGCCAGGAGGCAGGTTGTTTACGGTTGCTGTATTTTGATTTTCAAAATTCCATAAAAAAGAAATATCACCCGTACCACCCGCAGGAATGACGGTGGCCGTTCCAGTCGTTTGTCCAAAACAAACCGTATCTATCGGAGTAATCGTAGCCGTGAGCCCACTAGCTGGTTGTCCAATCGTTGCTGTTTCTTCAAAAATACATCCACTATCATCTGTAATGGTTAAATCATAAATTCCAGCAGCTAAATTATCTAAGTTCGATGTAGTAGCGGTAAAACCATTTGGTCCTGTCCAGCTATAATTATAAGGAGCTGTACCACCTGAAACATCAGCGCTCAGGGTACCCGTTGTTCCACCAAAACAATCTACCTCTTCTTGTTCAAAACTATTGCCAATAGATAAAGGCTCAATTACTTCCGCAACGATATTTTCTGAACAACCATTGCCATCTGTTACCGTAACAAAATAGATATTGGCTAATAAATTAGTGGCGGTTGCCGTAACCTGACTTCCTGCGTCCGTATCCCATGCATAAGAATAATTACCATCGCCACCAGTAGCCATAACCGTAGCGATTCCCGTAGGTGTTCCACTACAAGTAGCAGGCGTTGCGAGGACATCTAGTAGAATTGGATCAGGACTATTGATCGTATAAGTTTCTTGTAATTGACATCCTAAATCATCGATAATCGTTACTTGATAAGTACCCGGGTCGAGTGCTGTTTGCTGAGCCGTACTTCCACCATTATTCCAAATATATTGATAATCTGATGCTACGGTTCCTCCACTGACGGTTAGTGCAATACTACCATCTGAGGTATTAAAGCAAGAAGATGGTAAAGTGGTATCCAATACCGCTAATACTTCTGGTTCTGAAAGAGTAGTAGATAATTCTGTTGAACAATTGAGTCCATCTGTTATCGTAACGCTATAATTATCTGCAAGTACATTCGTGAGGTTTTGTTGGGTATTGCCATTGGACCAGTTAAAACTATAATTGCCATCTCCTCCAATTACCATCAGTTCGATACTTCCTTCTGCGATACCATTACAATTCAGATTATTAATATTTCCGAAGGATACCACCAATTCAGGGTTTTCTAAAATTTCAAATTGATCTGTTTGTAAACACCCATTTGCATCTGTAATATTAATTTGATAAATACCCGCAAGCTGATTGGTTAAATCGGGCGTATCTCCTAGCACATTTCCAACCATATCTGTCCATTCTAGGATATAAGGAGTATTTCCTCCGCTAATTGTTAGATTGATTTCTCCTTCATTATTTCCAAAACAATCGATATTGGTAATATTTTCTACCACATTAATTCCCGCTGATTGTTGAACTTGTACAGTTTCTACTACTTCACAAGTATTACTGTCCGTTACGGTAACGGTATAACTACCTGCTGGTAAATTATCGACAACAGGTTGGGTGAAAATGGTGCCATTGATATCCCAAGCATATTGAAAAGGGCCAGTTCCGCCAGAAGGAATCGCTTCTACGGTTCCAGTATTTCCACCTGCACAACCCACCGGACTACTAGCTGTTACGAGATCAATAACTGGAGGCGCAACGACGAGTATAGATAATTGATTTTGACATCCTGGTTGATCGGTTACGGTAACGGTATAAGTTCCACCTCCCAAGTTTAGACGATCTTCTGTAGTGATCGTAGGATCATCTGACCAAGTAAAACTATAATCTCCAGTACCACCCGTTATCATCAAATCAATTGAACCATCTGTGTTCGTAGCACAAGTCGTAGGGACGGTGGTTTGGTTGATCGTAATGGCTGGAGTACTAGGTATTTCAAAACTGCCAATTTGCACACAAAGACTTTGATCAGTCACGGTTACTTGATGCGTTCCTGCGCCTAATCCAGCAGCAGTTTGGCTCATTTGTCCGTTCTCCCATAAGTAGGTATAGTTTCCTGCTCCACCCATTGGGCTGACGGTAAGATTACCATTTTGTCCATTAAAACAAGTAGGGGAAGTAGGTTGAAAACTTAAAGTTATTTCATCATTTTGAGCAATATCGACCACCGTACTAGTGGTACAATTAGCTGCATCTCTTACGGTAACGGTTGTTAATCCGAGTGGAAGTCCAATCGCAGTTTGATCTGTCTGGCCATCGTCCCAAAGATAAGTATATGGAGGAGTTCCACCATCCGGAAGCGCGGTAGCTGTTCCGTCTGCTCCATTGAAGCAACTAATAAAAGTGTTGGCAGAAGTTAGGGTTAGAGGAGTGGGTTCTGATATTTGAAGACTAGCTATTTCAGCACAACCTTTTTGATCCGTAATCGTCACGGAAATTAGCCCAGCCGAAATATTTGTATTGATAGAATCGACACTACTGTCCTCCCAAAGGAAAGTATAAGGACCGTTTCCACCCGATGCTACAGCAGCCACTGAACCATCACTATTTCCATTACAATTAACACTATCAATAATCTCAAGACTCGTGATTAAAGCATTTGGTTCTGTAATGGTAAAAGGTTGACTATTGGAGCAACCGATATTATCAAACAAAATTAGATTATAATTACCTGCCGGTAAATCCGTAAAAATTCCTGTTGTATTGTTTCCTATTCCAGGTATTTCAAAAATAAAGGGTGGAGCCATTCCATTTGCACTACCAGTAACAGCGCCAGTTTCTGTACCATTACATTCAGCTGGTGCTACATCGATAATAGAAAGGGTTGGTGGTGTACAATCTAAGGTATTACAAGTGAAAGATTGAATGATTCCATCACAACTTCCTACTGCTCTTATTTGAATATCCACCATTTGATCAAGAGACAATCCTGAAATCAAATGTTCTAAATTTCCATTTACTGGAATCCATCCATTATTATCAATATTAATTTCGTAATCATCTGCTCCAGCTACGGATGCCCAATCTAGTGTAATACTATTGGTGGTCGGATTACAGTTTACTATTGGAGCAGGGATAGATTGACTCACTTCGATGGTTATTTCATCCTCAATTGTACAGCCATAAGTATCTGATACAACAAGTCTATAAGTCGTAGTGGTAGTAGGAGTAGCGATTGGCGTTGGACAATCTGTACAACTTAAACCTTCCGCAGGAGTCCATTGATATTCTATTTGATATAGCGGATTAAAAGTGATCGTCCAATCAAGAAGGGTTCCATTAAAACCTGTTTGATCATCTTTTACGGTGAGTTGCCATTCACCGTTAGTAGGTCCACCATAAATATCCTCAAAATTTCCTTCGGGATACCATTCACCTGTAAAAGGAGCAGCATTTGCTGGAGCATTACTACCAAAATTAATCGTATCAATTGCTGTTGGTATAAAACAAGCATTTATATAATCGTTTCCACTTCCTCCATTGTCTGTAGAAAGTTCTAAAAATTGGCCATTGGGCGTAAACAAAAACAAATCAAGATCACTATCCCAACTATGGTCTAGGTTGACACAAATGCTTTTTATAGCACCAGCTTGAAGGGTAGTAGGTTGTACACCAAGTACGTTGATGGGCGAAATGGTGGGTTGAACACCTGGTGCTGGCGGTGCATTATCAGAAATGGTAATTACTGGAAAATCTGTGGTATTTGTAAAAGTGGGAGGATCTGGAAGCATAATTGGAATCGTTCCATCTAATTGCACTGGAGCAGATTCGCAAACCACGGTATCCGGACCTAAATCAAGATCCGTTAATTGATTGTCATTTAAAAGAAAATAAAAAGTATCTCGGTTACAAGGATCTCTTTGAATATCAATACCAATGGTTTCAACTGGCTCATCAATTCCGTCCTCAAATACAACGATAGGAATGGTAAGAGAAGATTCGCCGGCAGGAATAGTTAGGTCAGATGGAATAGCAGAATAATCGACCCCTGGAGTCGCAGTTCCAAATATAGTATAGTCTAATGGGATATCATTTTCTGCTGGGCTTGGTAAATTAAACGTCAAAGCACCATCTGTACAACCTTCTGCAAGACTTCCATCCAAAGAGAACGTATTAATTTCTACTTGAAGAGAACCTGTTCCAAAGCTACGTGCTTCTAGAAATACAGCAGAATCAAAATTTGTATCGACACCATCTGCTAAAGAAAGTACGATGGTATATTCTTCACAAGGTGTGACAACAGCCTCTGCAAAGAAAGTTTTAAGGTAACCATCATAGGTAAGGTTTTGACTACCTGTATTATCTCGATAATATCCACCAAAATCTAAACTTCCTTCAGGTGGAGTACAATTTTCTAAAGATCCGCTACCACCTACTTGACCAGGATTTACATTATTAATGGTAACCGGTAGATCTGTGAAAGTTAAACCGGAAGGATCACTTAATTCAGGAATAAGGGCAATATTGGCAGCATTATTTGGAAACGGACCACTGATGCCAGGGCCGTGGATAAAGAAACCAAAAATATCATTGAAATTTGAGCAAGCAAATTCAGGGTATTCTTCGGAGGCAAAAGTATATCGGAAACGAAGGGTATCCGCAGTAGGAATAAACCGGATGGTATATTTTGTAACATCTCGAAGGTCATCAGAAATGGTATTTAAAAAAGGATCACTGACGGTTTCATCAGAGGTTTGATCACCCGTACCACCAGCATCATTTGGAGTCGCTGCCGTTGTAGCAAAACCCGTCGACATGATAATTCCACGTCCAATTCCAATATCGCTTTGACCATTGGTAAAATAACCTACAGAGTTATCGGTTCCTTCGTGGGTAACTTCCAATACTTCCACTCCTTCATCTAAAAAAACACTGGTTATTAAGCTTTCTGGAGTGAAGAGCGCACCAGTAGGTTCTACTTCAATCTGTGCAGATGCGGAAGAAAAGCAAAAAAGGAGTAAAAAAGAAAGAAAAAATAGGTCTAAATAGGTCTTAATTAAATTCATGTAAGCTTTGATTTTTTCACAAAATCGATTGGATAGGATCGGTTTTTATGATAGGTGTTGGTGTTTGCTGGCTCTAAGATATTTAATTTCTCAGTTTTGTACCTTATAATTTGTAGAAATTCCTTCAAATATGCTATATTATTGACCAATCATTCGTCGTAATTACCCTTTTTGGGGTATCATTTTCTTCTATTTAGCTATAAAAACGAAGAGTTTGTCCAAAAAATGTTAAGGTCTGTAGAGATATGCCTTATATTTGCAGGAAAGAGTTCATCTTTCATACTACTGGACATTTCTTCCATTTTCTGCCTCCCAGCTCCGGCAGTTCCGCCGGAGAGTAGCACCAAACCCGCAAATGTCCAGTAGTATGTTTTTTTCATAAACTTTATTTTTTGTTTAAAAATCAATAATTATATGACATTTTTTAAAACAATCATGGCATCTTGTTTAGGTGTTTTACTAGCGGGTATTACCCTGTTTGGTATTATGTTTTTAGTCGGTACCTCTATCGCATCATCGGCGATGAATGAAAAGAGTGTTCTAAAAACCAATTCAGTGTTAAAATTGACCCTTAAAGATCCTATTCCAGAGCTTACTGGAAATACGGCTCCTTCTGGTGGATTTGATCTGGAAACAGATAAAATGGTTGGACTTCATGATTTGGTAGCAGCACTAAAACATGCCAAAACAGATGATAAAATCAAAGGACTATTATTGGATCTTAGTGCAGTCGGTACTGGTCGTGCTGGTGCTTCAAATTTGCGAGAAGCCATCATAGATTTTAAAGAGAGCGGAAAATTTGTCTACGCACATTCCACTTTTTACTCTCAAGGTACTTATTACCTTGCTTCGGCGGCAGATAAAGTTTTTGTTCATCCAATGGGTGGGGTAGACTTTTTAGGATTTGCAGCTACGGTTCCATTCCTAAAAGATATGCTTGATCGACTAGAAATAGATATGCAGGTTTTTTACGCTGGACAATTTAAAAGCGCAACAGAGCCTTACCGCCGTTATAATATGAGTGAGCAAGCCAAACTTCAGACTAGAGAATATCTAGAAGGTTTGTATAAAATTTATCTAAATGATATTTCAGAATCTCGTGGAATTTCTACTCAACAACTTACTGAAATTGCTGATAATTATTTACTACGTAATGCAGATGATGCGATTACTCATAAAATGGTAGATGGAAAAAAATATTGGGATGAAATACTCACCATGTTAAAAGATGATTTAGGATTAGATGAAGATGATAAGATTAATTCTACCAGCCTACGAACTTATGCGCGTGATCATAGTAGCAAAATTGATTTTACGATCAAAGATCGAATCGCTGTCGTCTATATGGAAGGAACCATCGTGGATGGACAAGGAGATGTTGGGAGTATCGGTGGAGATAAATATGCTAAGATTATTCGTAAGCTAAGACAAGATGATAAAGTAAAGGCGATCGTTGTTCGTGTGAATAGTGGTGGTGGAAGTGGATTGGCTTCTGATATCATGTGGCGAGAATTAGAATTGGCAAAAGAAGCTGGTAAACCTTATGTGGCTTCTATGGGAGATGTTGCTGCTTCTGGTGGTTATTATGTTGCTTGTAATGCCGATACTATTTATGCAGAACCAAATACGATCACTGGATCTATTGGAGTGTTTGGGATGATTCCAAGTATGGGTGATATGTTGAAAAATAAAGTAGGTGTTACCTTTGATACGGTAAAAACCGGACCTTTTGCACACGGTCTTACGCCGTTTTTTGATATCTCTCCAGCCGAAGGAAAAATCATTCAATCTGGCGTAGAAGAATTTTATGAAACATTTTTAAAGCGCGTTTCTGATGGACGTAATATGACCAGAGATCAAGCACATGAAGTTGCACAAGGACGTGTTTGGACAGGTGAAAAAGCACTAGATTTAAAATTAGTTGATGCCATGGGTGGTCTAGACGATGCACTTGCTACCGCTGCCAACTTAGCTGGATTAACAAAATATCGGGTTGCTGAATACCCAAAAATTAAAGATCCATTTGAAAGAATTTTAGATGATCTACAAAAGAAAGATCAAGCTTCTTTTACACAAGGTGCGGTAAGATCTGAATTGAAAAAGATATTCCCTTATTTCGATTATGTTCA
>JALZUU010000685.1 GCA_023300665.1 Saprospiraceae bacterium
TGTCGTTGTGGCCTTCACAGCCGCTTTCACTCGTCGTGCTTTCACTCGTCGTGCTGTCGCACGACGCTCTTTGGGATCGTTCGTTCACCTAAAAAAGTAACTATATGGGACAAATAATTTTCCAAAGACAATTTGTTGTACTAATTGAAAATCACCATAAGAGTTCTTTACATAATATCTTTCAACGCTTCCTTTATTAGCTAAAACACGTCCTGGAACATTGGGCATTTCGTATTCCATATCAATTCGCTCTGGAAAGAAACTTACCGTCTGGTCTTCCAAATTTTTTCCTTTAACCGTAATTTCACAGAAGGGAACCAAGTTGCCAATCGAATCTCGAGCTGGAAAATCATTTAGAAAATTTTCAGATACTTTAGACTTGTATAATTTTAAATATTCTTGAATTGCAGCTGGATTCGCTGTTTTTTTACTAACTCCTGTCACCTCATAAACTGGACGAACTTGATAGGCATTCGCTTCTTTAGTTATTTCAAAAGATTGAGACTTATTACGAGGATAATCAACTTTGAGGTATTCAATATGACTGGGATCCCAACGTAAGACCGCTCGATCTCGCCAGTTTTCTGCTTTATCCCAAAACCTTACTCGCAACCCACCTTCCCAACTAGGAATATGCATCACAAAAGGTTGATTAGAACCTTCCTTAATCATATAAGTACCTCGCTCATCAGAAGTCATTCCACCAACATAAAAATTAAGCACGGTATTACCATCAGCATCGTAAGTTTCTACTTTTATTCCTGTCGAAGCAATTGATTTAACCGCATTTTCACTGGCTCCTTTATTAGGAATAAATTTCACCCGTTGACGTTTCAGGGCATCAAAAATATATTTAATCTTAGCAGGACGAACTCGATATTCATTATTTACATACCAAACTCCTTTTTTCTTTTCTAGATTATAACTTACGCCTGTTTTTTTTGCAATAAAAATTCGTTGAATTTTATCTGTATCATCAACGGTCAAGGTCGTATCCCAACCTTTTCCAGAACTCCCTTTGTCTGGTGCTTGTTGGATATACAAATAGGTTCCTCCTCCGAGAATCAAAAATAGGATTAGTAGTAGTATGGTTTTTTTCATGAGTATTATATTAAATGCGAATCAGATTTTTTACTTTTTGTTGTTTGCTTCGCGGTCGAATAAAGCAAGAAGCTTTTTCTAAAATAATGGTTAAGTTTTAATCCTTTATTTAACTAGTAGCAAATCTTCTTCTCCTTATAAATCTAAATAAGAGTCCGAAAATTACAAGAAATAATAAAGGAAGACCTAAATTAAAAAGCTGCCAACTTGTTTTTTCATTTTTTGCACGCACCTTGTCAAGTAATCGCAATTTCACTTCACGTCCTCTAGCTTCAATCACTCCTTCGTTATCCAAAAGATAATCAATTGCATTGGTCAAAAATAAAGTATTGGCAAAAGTATATCGTTCATACCGATTATAACCCAAAGGTTCTACTTCACCAGTCGAACGAATAATATTATTTCGAGCCACATCTCCATCCGAAACTACGATCATCTGAGTTGGTACACTTTGTTCTTTATAGCTTAACCCCATTTCCTTTAAACCAGCCTCCATTTCGGAAGGAACTCGATTTCGATATACCGAAGTAAAACTTCCTTCCAATAATACTGCTAGTGGTTTTGAAGGTTTATTGAATTTTGTTTCATCAGGCTTATATCGTGCAATTTGTGTATTTACACGAACTGGATTAAACTGGGTTCGTGTATATTGTGAACTCTGTAACAATACTGTTTTTTTCAGCGGCGTTGGTGTGGTTACTGTTGTATCTAATCCGCTTGGAAAATACATATTGACTCGATCCAAACTCTTTACCACTGGATGATCAGAACGCGAAGCGATCACTGGATGATAATACCAAGGAAATAATTCCTGCTGGGGTTTACCTCCGGTTTCACCGACTACCAAAGGAATCCGACTGGCCTCCATATCAAGTACTAGGTTGGGTTCGATCTTCACTCCATAACGAAAAAGAATATCTTCTAAATTTAGTGGATAATCCATGGGAATATAAAATGGTTTACCACGAAGACTGTCCAGTGTAATATCCATTCGATCAATCAACCAAAGTACTTTCCCGCCATTCATCACATACTGGTCTAACTTGAATTTATCTTTTTCAGAAAAAGCAGAGGTTGGTTTTGCGACTACCACCACGCCCACTTGTTGGTTTACTTCAATGGTGCTATCCAAGACAATTCGCCCCGTAAGAGCATACCTATTTAGCTCTTTCTCAAGAGAGGCAGTTTGTTCTGGAATCAATTCTCCGTGACCAGAAGTAAAAGCAATAATAGGCTTTGTTTCATTTTTAATTTTCTGAATAGCATCCGCTAATTTATATTCTAGCAAACTAATAGAATTATTAATCACCACTTCTGGATTAGCACCTGGTGTTTGATTTTCCAACAAATTTATATTCCGAGAACGGTTTTTATAATAAACAATAATCCAAGGATAGATATACTGTTCTGACGATTCGTCAATCTCTTTATCTTTTAGACGTGTAGGGATAATTCCGTCTTTGGCCATCTCTTGCTGACGACCTTGAATTTCTTCAGTCGTTCCTGAAAAAGGATCTTCAAAAATATATTCGATATAACCGTTTTGAGCATTAAAATCCCCAAGCATTTCTTCGGTGGCACGTTGTAACCGTTTAAATCCTTTTGAGAATTTTCCGGTTAATAAAACACGGACCGTAACCGGACCATCCACCGTAGCTAATAAATTGGTCGTCGCTTTTGTTAAGGTAAAACGTTTATCTTCTGTCAGATCAAGACTCGTGTAAACATAGCTTCCTAATATATTGACAAACAATAAAATACCGCCAAAGAGCAGTAGCTGAATAAGTGCTTGTATTTTGTTGCTTTTGTTAGCCATAGTTTAATTTACTGTTTGCTTTTTTGATCTGTTTTTCTTTTGTAAAAAATTAGGACAAATATTTAACTCCTTTTTTTCTAATTTTGATTTCGCGATTGAAGAAAGCCAACCAGCCTTTCTACCATTTTCTTCGCCCTAGCGAAACGACTGTTGCCGCAATAAAAAAACAGATCACTGAAATAAAATAAATCAGATCACGCGTATCAATCAATCCACGACTAATAGAATTATAATGATAACTAATCCCAAACATCTGAACGACATCATCCACCTTTCCCACAAAAATCGGTAGCGTACTTATCAAGTCAAAACCCCAGTGCACCAAAAAACATAACAAGGTTCCTAAAATAAATGCCACTATCTGGTTACGAGTAA
>JALZUU010000686.1 GCA_023300665.1 Saprospiraceae bacterium
AGAATAAAATAAAGGAAGACTTTGATTTTCGCAAAATTAAATTTTAGTTTAAAGAAACTAAGCGAAAATCTTCATGATTTAAGAAATGGGAAAAACTTATAGATGACCCTAAATTTTTATTAATTTTTTTAAGAGTTTTTTATTTTCTTTTTGAATATGGAGCCAATAAATTCCTGATGCCTTAAAAATCTTATCATTTAATTCAATCTTCTCCTGGATTAGGTTAGCTGGAATTTCTTCTTGAAAAACAATCTTTCCAAAAGGATTTATGATCGTCAAATGAATTTTATTTTCTGAGTCTGATTCAATGAAAAGATGGGTACTTTCTTGAAACGGATTAGGAGCAATCGTTGCCTTAAGGATATTCGAATTTATTGGATTAATTGGTTTTCCAATAAATTCTAACGCTATTGGTTTTCGCTCATTATTGGTCAATAAAACATGCGCGGAATAATCCTCCTTAAGCTGAACGATATCGCTTAAATAAACAGATTCTTTGGCTTTAATTTTCCAAGTAAAGATGGTCGATAATCTATCAAGTGATTGGTTGTCTACTCCTCCAGCGAATCCTGTCCAAACGCCAGCATCTTTATCATTGAGGTGATCTTCGATCATAACTGTTGAAATATCATACGCTCCTTTTTCTACGGATATTAAAGAAGCTAAGGTTGGATCAATTTTAAGTTGACAAGCAAAACCTAAGACTTCGATTAATCCCTCTTGAGAAAGACTAAACTCGTACTCCTTTCCTGCTTCTAATAATTGATCCTGAATTTTAAAAAGATGTGGCTCACGCGTATCACCTATTTGCAATAAATTTGGATCAGCATTTCCACTGACATCGCCCATTTTTATTGCCACAAAATTGATGGTATCTGAAGCTTGATTGATATCACTACAGTTTCCATTCCAAGGAACGGTAGTCAACCATGGATCTAATGGATCAGCAAAATTGTGAGCCGCTGGAACAAAACGCCAACTTTCTGTACTATTAAAAACCGTATCAATAAATAAGAGTACCCGACGAACCTCAATCAAATCCAAGACCGTTATCGATTCATTTAAGCTGACATCTGCTGCAAGCAATCGGTAAGGATTTTTCAAGGTGTCAATTTCTAATATATGTCTTTGAATTTGGATAATATCTTGAATCCCAACTCCATTCGCTGCACGGGTGTTTTTACTCAAGTTAATTTCACAAAATTCTGCTCCTACCGGAATTTTAGGGAATTCATAAACGCCATCGGCTCCAGTAACTTGAGTCGGAATGGTTGGCTCCGTAGCAGTGATAAAAACATCAGGGATCGGTTGATCTTGCCAGTCGAGGATATTCCCTAAAACTTGTACTGATTCAAATAAACCAATATTGTCTAAATCAAAACTAAGAATAGAGCGTCCATGACTGGCAGCTACTACTTGATTATTGATAAGGTTATAAACTAAATCATAAACGGGTATTGTGGGGAAATTACCCCCAAGTCTTTCCCAATTTACTCCTGAATTCAAAGAGGCATAGACTCCAGCATCATTGGCAATAATTAAAACCGAATCTTGATGGCCGGGTAAGATGATAATATCATTAACGGCTACTGGAGGAAGATCTCCAGCGATATTTTCCCAAGAATCTCCACCATCTTCTGATCGAAAAACAAATGGGGTATTTTCATTGTCTCTATACCCAGATAAAGTGGTATAAACTGTTTCTGGAAAAATAGGACTTGCTTTAATACTGGTAACATATCGTTCTGGAAGTCCCTCTTTTATTTCTTCCCAATTATCCCCATCATCGGTAGAGCGCCAAACATTCGCATCGGTTGTTCCTACATAAATGGTTCCTAAATTAATGCTGGATTCATCTATGGTAGAAATGGTATGGAAATTAGGAGAGAAGATTATTCCATCGGTTAAATCTGGGCTAATAGGCGTCCAATTAGCTGCTCGATTTGTTGTTTTGTAGACTCGATAGGTTCCGGTATACAGCGTATTAGATTCGTGAGGGCTAATAAAAAAAGGCATATCCCAGTTACGTCGATCGCTACCAAAAATTCCGTTGGTTCCACTAGAAAAATTAATCCCATTATTCGTCACGCCAATTCCTCCATTTTGAGATTCGGCATAAAAATTCAGAGAATCATCAGGATTAAAAGCAGTCTGAAAACCATCTGCTCCTCGAATCTTAAACCAGTTATTAATAGAATTACTATTTCCACTTTGTGTTCCATTATCTTGGAATCCTCCATAATAAGTGTCTGGCTCAGAGGGGTTGTACCCTACTCTGTAAACTTGAGTGGCGGCGATGTTTTCAATATCTTCCCAAGTGTTAGATCCAGATGGGCGACGATAGGCACCGCCATCATTTCCGAGAATAACACTTCCGTTATTGGGGAAGGCCATACTATGGTTATCTACATGGACATTATTGTTAGTAGCTGGGGACCAAGTGAGTCCTCCGTCTACGGAAGTTACCAATGGTACACCTAAGACAAACATTTCATCTTCATTATGAGGGTTAACTCTAAGTCGCCCCAAATACCAACCGAATCCAAAGAGGCTTGTATTGACAACTGGTGTATTTTCATCCGCTATTTTGGTCCATACTTCTCCATTATCCGTCGTTTTAAAAATGCCACTAAATTGATGAACTGTATTGGTAAAAGAAGCGAAAAAAGTATTTGGATTTTGTTGAGATTGAGAAAGTGAAATTCTACCTCCATTTCCGATCGGTAATCCATTAGCAATGTGTTCCCAATTATCGCCTCCATCAAGCGTCCTATAGACTTTATGTCCTAAACTAGTTAATGTACTCTCTTGGTTATTTCGAATCCGAGTCCAGATACCTGCAAATAAAATATCAGGATTGGTAGGATGAATCACTAAATCAATAATTCCGGTTTGGTTATCGATAAATAATACTTGATCCCAAGTGCTCCCTCCGTCTATGGATTTATAAAGTCCTCGGTCATTGGTTCGTTCATAAGGCAAACCCATTGTTCCTGCATAGATGATATTCGGGTTATTAGGATGGACGATAATTTTTGAAACGATATAGGCTTCAGCAAGTCCGAGATGGGTCCAAGTAGATCCTCCGTCGGTCGTTTTATAAACCCCATTGCCAATAAAAGGATAACCGGTGATAGATGGATCACCCGTTCCAACGAAAATGGTTTCTGGATCATTCGGATGAAAAGCCATATCACCAATGGCTAAATAAGGTTGATCATCGAAAATAGGCTCCCAAGTAGTTCCGTTATTTGTTGTTTTAAAAATTCCTCCGCCTGAGTATCCTAAGTACATGATATCTGAGTTGTTAGGATGAACTAGTACCGCGTTTACACGAGCGCCGGCATTACCTGGACCTTGGGTTATCCAATCGGTATCGAAGCCTGGAGAAGCGGAGCGTTGAAGAACTGCTTCCTTTACTTTTTTCATTCCTTGGAGATAGGCTTTTTGAGAAAATTGATTATCAGGATAGGATCTTTGTAGAAAGAAATGATCGGCTGGACCATGTTTTTGCGATACTCCCTCATTTTCTTGCGGAGCGGACACCAAATTATTGGTAAAAAATGAGTGATCTAAATTATAGTGTACGGCTAACGCCAAGCCAACTAAGAGGACAAGTAGGATAAGTTTTTTCATGGAACAATTTCTTTGTTGCACAGACCAAAACCTCTATTTTTTAGTTACCCACTTTTTTACCAAAAATGCGGTATACTTACAAAAAGGTTTTTAGGCTGATAGTTATTGAAGCTGTTTAAGAATGTCCACAAGAGGTGAGGATAAGTGCTTGATAATGTGGGCGATGCTCATTTTTCTCT
>JALZUU010000687.1 GCA_023300665.1 Saprospiraceae bacterium
GCTGGCCCTGGAGGACTTTGGATTTTCAATCCTGACGGTAAAGTATTAGGTAAAATTAAACCTGGTGAGTGGGTTTCAAATTGTAACTTTGATGAAACTGGAAAGGTGCTATTTATTACCGCCGATGATTATTTACTTCGTGTAAAGTTATAGGACAACTGAATAAAAAGCTTGGCTTGCTAACTCGTATAAAACGTTGGTCAAATTATGTATTCGTTTTTTTTCAAAATTTCTTTAGCACTTAACAATAGAAAAAATATTTTTTTTAACCAAAACAATTTAAAATGAACAACGATTTTTTAAGAAGTATTATTGCAGGTATTGTTGGCACCATTGCGATGACTGCACTAACAATGCTTGGAATTCAATTTGGAATGCCAAAAATGGAACCCCCTATAATGCTCGCTAATGCCATGGGAATTCCAGTAGCCATCGGATGGGTAATGCATTTTGGAATTGGTATTACCTTAGCAGTGATGTATACTTTATTTTTCAAAAAATTTCTCGGTAAGATTTCCTCAAATTTATTAAAAGGAATAATCTTCGGGGTTATTGCGATCATACTAGCACAAATAGGACTGGGCGTCTTGGGAGCCATTTTCCCAATGGAAGAACCAGTAGGCAGTGAGGCAATGAAGATGTTGAGTATTCTGTCAGGCCATATTCTGTTTGGTATTGTTACTGTGTTAATCATAGAGAAAAATAGTAAAGCTTAAAAAAGCAAATAAAAATTCTACCTAAAAACGCTAATTCAAAATACAACTTGAGTTGGCGTTTTTTTTTCACAATAAATGATTATTCCCTTCGACCTTTAAACTTCCAAAAAATTCTTTGATTTGAGAATTTTGCTTTCATTTAAGATACTTCTTATTACTCTAAAATCTAAACCTTACTTAAAAGTCTGAAAGTCAGCTAATTACTTTTTTATTTTTTTGGCATTCCATTCGTATTATTAAACCAAAATAATAGTCTTTATTTCTAAGAAACTTACATTGAAACTGTTTAAAAATAAAGCACAATGATTGCGGACAAGTCAATGATTGCAAATACTTCACAAAATTATCGGCATCATAGCTTTGGCTATGAATCTCAAAATTTATATCGTCTTTACAATCAAGCCTGCCGGCAAGTACTTATCCTCACTTTACTGTGAACATTCTTAAACAACTTCATTTCTATTTCACACCATTTCTTATCTTACATTTTTAATTATGAAAAACTTACTCTCCATTTTTCTGATTTTTTCTGCTTTCCAATTACTGGGGCAAACTATAGAAAATCCTGTTCTTATTACCGTCAATCCAGCCAGTGCTACTATTGCACCTGGAAGTGAATCTGCCTTTATTGTTGATTTTAAATTGCCTAAAGGAATATGGTTAGGCGCCGAAGGCAAAGAAGCAAGAACGCCTCCTGCTACCGTCATCAAGCCTGTTGCGAATGATAAATTCACCTTTGGAACTCCTCAATTTCCAACACCTTTTACAGAAGGAGTTCCGGCAAAACTGGGTGTAACAAAAGTTTATAAAGAAGCACTCCAAGTAATTATTCCTTTTACCGCTTCGACAGATTTACCAGAAGGTGATTATGAGGTTAGCTTTAAAATTACTTACACACCTGGATATAATGCCGGAAGACTTTCTACACACAATAAAGAAGTTTATAGCACCTCTATTAGAATCGCTAAAGATGCGAGATCAGAAGCAGCGATTCCTCAACCAAAAAATGGTACGGTATCCGATGATTTTATTGTACCTGCAAAGATTTATGATGTTCCCCCTTTCATTCAATTTATGTTTACTCCTTTAAAAGAAGGGACATTTTTTACAAATACTTTACATAAACTTTGGATAGACCCACCAAATCACGGTAAGTCAGTTCGAATAATGCCCTTTCCTTTTGCCTTCTCTACTAATTTTGAGGGATCGAGTATTGGAATGGGTGTAACGCTTTTTAATTCTACTAGAGAAGGAACGATGACGGGTATGTTGGCCATGTACGGCTATGCGAATGAGTATATAGGTGGCGTTTTGGGAATCCAAGCTATTAGCTGTCCTGGTGCCTATCATAATTATCAATTTTCAGGATTTTTCGGAGGAGATAATTATCGTTTTGTAACATTTCACTATGAAAATCTAACCATCGGTAGCAATGGAATTTTTGGCGTAGACTTAACGTTCAACTCTATTGAAGAGCCTCGGCGTCGTTTTTATGGGTTAGGTGCAAATACCAAAGAGGAAGATCGAGTAGCCTATCGAGATGAAGAATTAAAAGGTATACTTGACTTATATGTTCTTCCGGTCCAAAACCTCAGAGTGGGTCTTGGTATTCGATATCGAGATATTGAAGTAGGAACATCTATTAATGATCTTAAAGATGAAGGGATTCCGTTTTTGCAAGAAGAAACACAATTTAATGATTTACTTGGGTTAAATGGAGGTCCAGTATTTGGAACTAGGTTCAATCTTATTTATGATCATAGAGATCAAGAATTTTCTCCTTCCAGAGGATTTTATGCAAAGGGAACCGTTGAGTATAATTCTTTTTTAGACAATGATCGCTTTACAGAAATAACAGATAATTATTGGACGGTTCATTTAGATATGCGACAATATTTTTCTACGGCGAATCAAAAATTGGTGTTTGTACTTAGGAATAATTGGACCTTTAATTCTGAAGAAAATATTCCTTTTTTCGAAGGAGCAAGCTTAGGAGGAGTAAATACGTTAAGAGCTTATGATCCAAGTCGTTTTATTGGAAAACATTCCTTTTTTGCTAGTATGGAAATGAGATATGACCTATTTAAGGCTAAAATTCTTGGCTACCCAATGTCTATAGAGATGGCTGGTTTTTTAGATATAGGTCAAGTTTTTGGTAGTGGAGACGAATTAGGAGATGAAATGAATGTTGATCCAGGGATTTCTTTAAGAATGATTAATCGTCCAAATGTAGGATTGATTATTAATGTTGCTCATGGAGAGGATGGCGTTTATTTTTCTGGAGGAATTGGATTGCCGTTTTAGGAGGGTGGTTTTGAATTTTGAATGATGAATTTTGAATGGCCGTTCATTCAAAATTCATCATCTCTATTTAAAGGCTAGATTTATCAAAAAAGGATGCTCATCAACTCAACTGGTTGGGGTTGGCATTAATTTTTTGACCACTTTTCCTAGGCTTAATCCTTGTACAATGATGGAGAATAAAACAACGATATAGGTGATAAATAAAATTGGTTCTCTGGAATAGGACTCGTTGATAGATAAGGCTAGTGCGATTGAAATACCGCCTCTTAGGCCTCCTAGTGTTAGAATGGTGATGGTATTTATTTTTGAATTTTCTTCATTTTTCAATAAAGAATAAGGTAAGAAAAGAGAAATAAACCGTGCGAATAAAACCAGTAGAATACAAAAGAGCCCTAAGTAAATATAACTTGATTCAAAGTGTAATAAATGAATTACCAAACCTATTAAGACAAAAAGAATGGCATTTAGGGTCTCATCTAAAACACCCCAAAACGCACTCATTTGTTTATTTGAAGAAGCCGAAAATTTGGGGTCAGAAATTTTATTTCCAATTAAAATACCCGCTACGACCATTGCCAATGGACCTGAGACATGAAGCATTCCAGCCAAAGCATATCCCCCCATTACGAGACTCAACGTAAGCAAGATCGCTAACTGACTATTTTCTTGAATCGATTCAATTAATTTCCACGTGATAAATCCTATTAAGGCACCATAGAGTAATCCTCCAACTGCCTCTTCGAGAAAAAGCACGCCAACTTCCTTCATCACTTCTCCACCTCCAGCAGCATGATGCTGGGCTTCTATTAGCAGTAATACACCTGTAAAGACCACCACTCCGATACCATCATTAAACAAGGACTCCCCTTCTATTTTCATTTCTAATTCTTTGCTCACCTTTGCCTCTTTAAGAATCGAAATAACAGCAATCGGATCTGTCGGAGAGATCAAAGCACCAAACAATAAGCAGTGTAAAAAGGGAATGGGCAAACCTAGAAAAGGTGCCAGAAAAAATACTCCTGCTCCTACAATAATTGTCGAAGTTAAAACACCAATAGTCGCAAAAAGAAATATCGATTTTTTTTGTTCAAATAGCTCATAGATATTAATATGTAGCGCGCCAGCAAATAATAAAAAACCAAGCATCCCTTCCATTAATACTTTTTCAAAATCAAGGTTCAATACCAATTCACAGAAAAATTCATAAAATCCAGGGATAATGGATTTTGACAAAATAATAACTATAGCAGTAATCACAGCCATAATCATCAACCCAATAGTAGTTGGTAATTTTACCCACCGATAATTAAGGTAACTAAATAATGCGGCTAAGGAAATTATGATGGAAAAAGATTGAAGCATAATAATGTTTTGATTTTAGGGTAGGAATTTGTTTAAATTTCTATTTAAATTGTTTTTGCTTAATGGAAACAGCTCTTATAGCAAAAGTAATCAGAAATAGAGTCGCGACGCATAAAGAAGTTATTGAAAAGATAAAAATTGAAATCCATAGATTCATTGCCAAACTGAATGATTTTTCATGAAATAAAGCGCCAATCAAACCATCTAAGGCTAAAGCCGCTGCACATAAATACAAGGCAATCATTGCCCAACTCAACAATTTTAATTGTTTTAATTTTCCTGTGATAATTTCTTCTTTAGGATCATCGTGACTCATAAGGTGATCTAATTCAGTGGACAATGAAACAGATAAGGTTATTGTAGATATTAACAATAGTCCTACTGATGGCAATATTGTTAACGTTAATACCCAATTTTCCATATTCAGTATTTAGAAATTAAAAATTTTCTTTTATCAAAATCTTCTCTTCAAAGCATTAGCAATAATGGTCAAAGATTGATTAAGATACCAAAGGTAATTCAATATAAAAAGTGGTTGGTTTTGTACGGGTACTTTCTACCCAAATTTTTCCATTATGATCTTTAATGATTCCATAACTAATAGACAGACCTAATCCTGTTCCTTTTCCAACTTCTTTGGTAGTGAAAAAAGGATCAAATATTCGGTCTACTACTTTTCCAGGAATTAGCGGACCATTATTTTCAAAAGAAATCAAGACAATTTTCTGTATCTTATCATAGTTTGTTTTGATAATAATTTCTCCACCAATCTCATTGCCAATTGCATGAATGGCATTCAATAAAATATTTAAAAACACCTGATTTAAACGACCAGGAAAACAATCTAATAATGGTAATTTTAGATCGTATTCCTTGACTAAAAGAATTTGGTTATCAATCTGTTTCTTGAGAATTTGAATCGTGCTATTTAGTCCATCATGAATATTAGCATGTTGTCTTTCGTTTTTATCTTCTCTAGAGAATGTTTGTAAGCCTTGTACGATATTCGCCGTTCTAGCGGCCCCATCTTCAATCGCACGAGTAAGTCCCGTAATATCCCCTCGAACCTCTTCGTAATTATTTGTTTCTTTGATGGCAAGAATTTCTTCTTTTTTATTTTCAAATTCTTTTGAAGATTGAATTTGATCATACACATCCATGATATCTAGTAGGATGCGTAAGTTCTTTTTCAGGCCATTAATACCTGAATAAATAAAATTAACAGGATTATTAATTTCATGTGCCACCCCAGCAGTCAATTGACCAAGCGAGGCCATTTTATCTGCATGAAGTAGTTGGGCTTGAGCTTCTTTAAGTCTTTCTTGCGCTGCTTTTTCTTCAGTCACATCCTTTAACATAACAATGATATAATCCACTTCACCTTCACTGTTCCAACTAAAAAATAGAGAAGCAGAAGTAATAATAATATTACCGTTTTTATGAATTAATCGCTTACCTAATCTATACCAAAATTCAGTTTTTTCTAATACTGCTTCCTTAATTTTTTTTCTATCTTTCTCCAGATCTTCCTTAGGCGTAATACTAGAAATCGTATTTCCAATCAATTCTTTTTCTGTGTAACCCAACATTTCACAAAGTCGCTTATTACATTTTTCAAATTCTCCTCGTTGATTCTTACAATAAGCAATTCCAATTGGGCTATTTTCGTAAAATTTCCTAAATAAGGCTTCACTATTTTGGAGGGATACTTTTTGGTCTAATAAGTCTTGTGTTCGACTTTTAATAGCGGACTCAAGTTCTTGGTTTCTTTTTTTAATTTGGCGTACTCGAAATCTATAATACAAGTAAAGCAATCCTAAAAACAATAAGGCTATACAAATATAAAACGCCCATGTTTTCCAAATTGGAAGCAATATCTTAATCTCAAGATTAGCAGATTGATGTATCCATTTATCATTATTACTAACCTCAACTTTAAAAGTATAATTACCTCCTGAAAGATTTGAGTAGGTTGCCTTTCGATTTTTTCCTGATTGCCTCCATTCATTATCAATCCCCTCTAACATATATCGATATTGATTATCTTGAGGGTTAGAGAAATTAAGTGCATTGAAATTAATCGTAATAAAATAATCGTCTAAATAAGAAAGTTTAATCTTTTCCTTATCGCCAATATTAAATTCGTGTTTCTTATCTCCAGATCGACTTACCGTCTCGATCGATTGAATAAAAACTTTAGCTGGGTAAGCATTTAAATTTATGACTTCTGGATTCAACTTATTAAAACCATTTATTCCTCCAAAATATAAACTGCCATCTTGATCTTTAAAGCTTGAATTGGTAATAAATTCATTACTTTGTAAACCATCATGATAACTAAAATTTAAGCACTCAACTGTTTTAGGGTCAAATTTTGTAATCCCTTTATTCGTGCTTAACCAAAGAAAACCTTTACTATCTTCTTCTATACTATAAATCATATCATTGGAGAGGCCATCTTCCACCATAAACCTTTCAAAGATCAACTTATCAGCATTCCACCGATTTAATCCACAAGAAGTTCCAACCCAAATAATCCCATCTTTTGATTGAAAAACTGTTCGAATAAAATCATGACTAATACTGTTTGGATTCTTTAAATCATGTTTAAACATTCTGTAAAAATCCCTTTCATGTTCATAACAAATCAAACCACCTTCCGTTCCTATCCAAAGCTTTTTATTTTGATCTTCAAAGATATGCGTTATCGAATTGGCTTTAATGTTTGATCCGTCTTTAGAATGAAATTGATGAAGGGATATTTTTTGATCTGGAAGAGACATTTGATTTAAGCCTTTAGGCGTCCCAATCCACAATATTTTTTCATCCTTACTTAAAAAAAGTCCTTTAATTACATTCGAACTAATGGTTTTAGGATTATTAATTTGGTGGTTAAAATTTTCAAATTTATTTTTACGTCGGTCAAAGTATACAAGCCCTCCTCCCAAAGTACCTAACCATAAATTTCCATTCTTTTGTTTGGCAATAGAACTAAAACTAACAATGGGTAGGTTCGTATTTTCCTCTTTGTATTTGACTTTAGTTTGAAGTTGGTCATCTAGAGCATACAACCCATTTTCAGTTCCAATCCAAAGTAGATCATCATTTGTCTTTTCAATCGCCCATACTTTATTACTCCTAAAATCATTGGTTTCGAATTCATTTAATCGAGTGGTATTAAATTGACCAGAATAAGCATCATATTTATACAAACCATTTGCGGTTCCAGCCCATAGGATTCCATTCTTACATTCTCTAACAGAATAAACAATATTATTGCTTAAGCCAGAAAGTTTAAGCAAGTTATAATTGGGATCATTGGTTTTCAGGTCTATTGAATTTTCATCCATATAAAATAAACCCTTGTCGGTACCAACCCAGATCCTGCCGTTATTGCCTAAAAAAAAGCTAAGAAAAGCCATGTCATCTGTATGAGAGAGCAGCTGAATATTCTCTTTTCTTTTATCATAATAATACAAACCATGCAATGTACCGATCCAAAGAACACCACTACGATCTTCAAAAAAAGAAAGCAAATGATTTACTGCTTCCATAGAACCTTGGCTTCTAAATTCACCGTTAAACGCAATAATTTTATTTGTTTCTTTATTAAATTGGCAGAGTTCTTTTTCAAAGCCTACCCAAAATTTACTATCAGAAGTTTGGTATATGGATTTTACAAATTTTCGATCTAGTGGTGTTTCCAAATTTGGTTCAATCCTAGTGAAAGCTTGTTTATCAGGATCAAAACGGTTTAATCCAAATTTTGTCCCAATCAATAGGGTTCCATCCTTATCTTCTAAAATAGAGGTGATATAATCATTACTTAGACTTGTGGTATCTAGGGGATTATGACGAAAAATATCAAACTTATTTCTATCAGCATTGAATCGAGTTAATCCATTTCCGGTCCCAATCCAAATATTGCCCTTTTGGTCTTCTAATAAGACCATTATTTCATTATCACTGATACTATTTTCTTGGTTGCTATTTGTACGATAGATTTCAAATTCAGCTCCATCGTATCGATTCAAACCATCTGCTGTTCCAATCCAAAAAAATCCTTGGTGGTCCTCTAACATACACAATACCGTAGCTTGAGAAAGACCTTCATTCACAGAGAGATGTGAAAATTTATACGACTGACTAAGCGAGACTTGGTTAGCACCAAAAATAAAAAGAAAAATAAAAATATATTGTTTAAACACCACGAGTTAATTTTTTGGCTTTTTTATTCCAAGTTTTGACATTCTTGAACCTAATGTTTTGGGGTTTAAATCTAATTTTTCAGCAGCTCCTCCTTCACCAAATATTTTCCAATTTGATCGAATACATGCTTCGGTAATATGTTTAACTTCCATTTTCTCCATGGATAAA
The DNA here is from genome assembly GCA_023300665.1 of Saprospiraceae bacterium. Classification (GTDB taxonomy): domain Bacteria; phylum Bacteroidota; class Bacteroidia; order Chitinophagales; family Saprospiraceae; genus JALZUU01. The sequence continues at coordinate 8,760 of JALZUU010000687.1, forward strand.
AATCTATTGCTATCCTCTTTATCTTTTACAATGATAATTGGATTCCAATCTACTATTTCCAAACTATCTCCAGGGCTCGTAATCATAAATCGTTCGACCAAATTTTCTAATTCACGGATATTTCCAGGATAGTTATATTTCATTAATTTTTTCAAAGTTTCCTTTGGAACATTTAAAATACTCCGCCCAATATTAGATTGATATTTGTTTAAAAAATGATCCACTAGTATGGGAATATCCTCTTTTCGTTCTCTCAAAGGTGGACTACTTATTGGAAATACGTTCAGTCGAAAGAACAAATCTTCTCTAAACCGACCTTGCTCCATTTCTTTCTCTAAGTTTCGATTCGTTGCTGCAATGACTCTGACATTTGTTTTAATCGTAGTATTTCCTCCTAACCGCTCAAATTCTCCATCCTGTAAAACCCGCAATAATTTTGCTTGCAAGTCAATTGGCAACTCTCCTATTTCATCTAAAAAAATAGTCCCGTTATCTGCCAATTCAAAACGACCGATTCTTTGTTGATTGGCTCCCGTAAAGGCACCTTTTTCATGACCAAATAATTCACTCTCAATCAAGTTTTCAGGAAGCGCTGCACAGTTTACTTTCACTAATGGCTTTTTGCTTCGCTTGCCTAGGGAATGAATCGCTCGGGCCAATAATTCTTTTCCTGTACCAGATTCTCCTCGCACCAAAACCGTGGTATTGGTAGAAGCTACGCGCTCTAAAACTTGTAAAGTAGCCTTAAAGGATTCACTCGAGGTAATTATATTTTGGAAATCATGGTTCTGATTTATTTCTTCTTTTAGATAAATATTTTCTGCTTCCAATCGTTGATTTGCAACCTCCAATTGAGCTACTAAATTCTCTTTATCTTTTCGTAATTGATAAAATTCCAAAGCATGATCCAACACATTTTTCATCTGCAATTCATTCCAAGGCTTCGTCATATACCGATGAATACCACAGTCATTAATAGCCTTTACCACTACATCTAAATCAGTATAGCCTGTAAGAATAATCCGAATAGCATTGGGAAATCGTACCTTGACGCGCTTTAAAAATTCAGTGCCAGACAACCCTGCCATTCGTTGATCTGAGATAATTAAATGAATTTCATTTTCTTCCAATAAATCATATCCCTCAAACGCAGATCTAGCCGTGAAGATGTTAAATTCCCACTTAAAGGTGGCTTTGAAAGTTCTTAAATTATGGACTTCATCATCCACATAAAGAATATTATATTTTAAACTTTTCTTCATCAGTCAAAATAATTTTAAAACAATGTTTAAGTATTGGTCTTAGTCAGTTCTCCGAAAAGTTCAAAATTAAAAACGACCTTATCTTATATCTGACCTGTACCATTATCTATTCCAAATAAATTTAAGTAAGAGTATACCTTTTTCTAGAACAACACTTTCGAAACATTCCCATACGTATATTGCTAATTATCAGAAGGTAATCCTATTAAAAGCAGAAATAAATTTTTATTTATCACATATTTTATGGAGGTACTATATCCTACTTAACTTACACTAAATTACTTAAATATGAGAACTATTCTTAAATAAAAGAGCTATTACTTATTTAGCGAATTTAAAAAATGCGTAAAGCCCAAATTACCAATGAAATAGCAGGAATATGCAGGGCCTAGTCATACTACTGAACATTTGCGGGCTTGTGGCTACTCTCCGGCGGTACTGCCGGAGCTGGGAGGCAGCAAATGGAAGAAATGTCCCGTAGTATGGGGCCTAGTATTCTGTGATACTTGATTGGAGTGATAAGAATTATATTGAAAATAAAACAGCTAGATAGATTCACAAAGCAGAGCTGATTGA
>JALZUU010000688.1 GCA_023300665.1 Saprospiraceae bacterium
AAAACGATCATGCTTTTACAATATATTCAACTAAAAGGTATTTTGTCCTCTTCTTAAGGATGAATAGATTTCCTAACTAAAAAACGCCTTTCCACTAGAAGCGGAAAGACGTTTTGCTGAGGGGCCAACCTCAAGTTATCTTGTTATGACAAGACAAATATAACAGTCTAGTTGAAAGAAAGTTTTTGTGTAACAAAACCATTTTCAAATCTTACTTGAGCAACATATAAACCACTCGCTAAGTTATGTCGTGGCATAACAAATTGTAAACCGTTGATATCCGTGTGTGCTTTTACCAAACGACCCGTTAGGTCATAAACGTAAATGCTTTGGATATTTTCTTCCGCTTCGAAACGAACTTCAACAGACGCAGGGTTAGGCATTACTTGAAGACCAACCTGAGCAGCATCTAAGTCATTCGTAGAAACAGCGGTAAGATCACAACCTAATCCTAAAGCTAAACAGATTCTAGGAGTTGCATAAGCTAGCATAGTATCTACTACGATTTGAGTTTCAACTGCCTCAGTTTGACAAGGAATAGCAGGATTAGTACCGTAAGGATCTTCAGATAAGCTGAAATTCCAAGGAGCAGATTCCGCTGGATCATCAGAACTAAAAGAATAGAAACCATTAACACCACCACTTGCAGTTTCTGCTGCGATACTAACATCATCGATAAAGTTTACATCGAAAACTTCATTTAAGCCAGCAGCATTTACTAAAGGAATAGTAACACAAGCACCAGATACTTCCACAATCGGTAAGTTTGCTGGAGGAGGTACCGTCAGTACAGCTGTTTCACAAGGAGCAAAAGGATCTGTTCTTACGTGAAAACCAATGAAAGGAATATCATTTTCATCAATCCAAGAATCTTCTCCATTTGCACCACCAGCAGCGATTCCTAATTGGTAGTCAGAAGTGTAGTTTACGTGGTTTGGGTAACATAGTGTATCTCCTTCAGGTAAAACAGGGTAACCAGCAGGTACAACACCAAAAGTTGTTGCATCTACATTACCATTGATAGCCTCAACAACCATTGGGGTAGTTGCATTGAAAAAGAATTTTGGTACAAAAGTATCTGTTACGTCATCTAAAAATGCACTACCATAAGAAATATAACCACCTGTTCCAAAACCCCAAATAGCAATTTTATTAGGATCTATACCATGAGGATTACTATCTTCTGCTACCGTCTTCTTAAAATAACGTACCGCAGTTCGAGAATCTTGTACACCACGGAAAGCTGCATTGATCAAGAGAAAGGTACGAGTAAGCTGGTCAGGATCAAGTGGATTCCAGCCAATACGGTAATCGGCTACAGCAACAACATAACCTTTTTGAGCTAGTTGAGTAGCAAAGTTAACCATATCGTTGTCTTTTACGGTTCCACCACAGCCACCGTTGTTTGAAGGTGGTAGAAAGTTTCCGGTATGTAATAAAATAATTAGAGGACGCTCAGTTTCGGTATCGCCTGCAGGTGTGTAAACATCCGCATTAAGCGGACGAGGAACTGCCTCTGTAGCTTGTCCACCCAATAAAGGTAGAATGGTGGCGTTAACACCATAAATAACATTTTCCTGAACTTCTACATCCGTAAAAATATCATCTATAAAACGAACATCCTGACTAAATCCAATCTGGATAGTAAGGATTGAGAAGAAAAATAAGAGTGTAAAATTTTTCATAAATCTAAGTTTGTGTTAAAAAATAAGTGATTATTAAAAAGTTATTCAAAGATAGTAACTGCAAAAGAATAGACTATACTATCATTATAAAGTCTATCGTTTTTTTGCAAAATCATAAGTAGCAGAAATATATCCTAAACGGCCAATTTCTGGTCCTCCGAAAGTCTGCGAAGCTTGATTATCCAATATGTTCGATGCACCAATTTTAATAGTGGTGTGTATTTTTTCAAAATTAACATTCCACTGAACATCCAGTAAAGAGTAATTGTCAATAAAACCAGTAAATTGTGGAGATCCTTCAAACAAGAATCCTTCAATCCATTTAAAGTTTAGACTAAAACCCGTGTTTTCGAATCGTACAAATCCTAGGTCAAGCGGTAGGTTTCTTCCTGATATTCCTAAGTTAAATTTATGCTCGGGGGTATTAAATGCTGGAATAATCGGGTCTTCTTCTATTTCAGGAGTATTTGGATCATCAATATCCAGCGTGTTTAATCTATTCCATGAATAATTTCCACTCAGACCAAAATATTTTGCAAAATAATAGTTGAGGCCAATGGCAAATCCCTGAGTCGTTACCGTATTTTTAGAATTGGCCGCAACCCGAAAAGCTTGGGTATTTGTAGGAAAATTATCGACAAACTCTGATTCTAATCCAATATTAAATCCAATAAAATCATCATAAATACTAAAATAATAACTAGCATCCATATAGAGTGCATCAAATAGGGTTGTACGATAGCCTAATTCAAAGGTTTTAACTTTTTCCGGTTGTATGGGGTCGACATCGAATCTAACTAAATCATCTGCTTCACGTGAACCTAGAAAATTTGTAAAAGATTCTACGGTAATTAAATCCTTAAAACCATCTAAGTTTCCTACCAAGGTGGCACGTCCAACATTAAGATTCAGAAACTGATCTGAAAGGGTAGGGTTTCGGATACCGCCAGAAAAGGAAAATCTAAGATAATTCTTTGGATCAGGAGAATAAACAAAAGATAAAGCCGGGGTTACGATGGCATTGAAATTTTCGTTTTTATCTACTCGTAGGGTAGCAGAAAAAATGTACTCTCTACCAATTTTTTTCTGTGCCCCAATATAACTACCTACTTCCCAATTGGTGATGGTCACGCCTCCTGTATCTCTAAATACCGTTCCCTCGGATACCGGTCTATACATTCTTCCACTGGCTCCTACGGTAATTTCGTCAAGAAAATCGGTAGAAAATTTATATTCTCCTGCCACATGATAGAGCGCAGATTCATCAAAAAACCTGGTTCCTCCTTCCGTATTTTTTAGACTGGTGATGCTATCGAAGGCTTGCTGATAACGATCTGTTCCTGGAACAAAAAAGTCTCGACTGTCAGGTAGCGTAGGACTAGCTTGATTGGCAAAATTCCGAGCTTCTTCGTGGAAGCCTGTTAATAAGTCCTGATTTTCCGCCACAAAACGGTCAGCTGCTGCATCATCAAAATTCAATGTAAAGGTAATTGGATCAACTGTTGCTTCTGGATAACCAGCTTCTATTAATCTCTCATTTATATTATTGGTCCAGAAATTATTGTAATCTTTGTACCAATCCGAATTTGATTTGGCTGCTTCCTGCAAACGTAATGCTGTGAAAAAAGGATCATAAGAATCCCCTGCATTCTCATTGGTTGAGTAGGCCCGAATAAAGAATTTATCTTTTTTACGGAACTCAATTCTATTTTGAAAAAATCTTAAATTTCGTAAACTAAACCGATTGTCTCCTTGATACACGGTTGTTCCTGTTCCAACATTAGAAGAGAGAATTAACTCCGGAGATTCATATTCTTTTTCAGGATTAGTCCGAAAATGAATAGCTATATTTCCTTTTAAATTCTCAGTATCATAGTCCACTAAATCCTCTTCGTTGTATCCTTCTCGGTGAAAAATTCCGAGTTCGGCGGTTCTTTGGAGTCGGTTACTAGGGTCAGAAAAATCTCCACCAGCAAAATATTCATCTCCATAAGTATTTACTCTATCCCATCCTCCAGGATTACCAAAAGGAGATTCTGTATTATCTACCGCTAGGTTATTATCCGCCTCCCAGTCGTCGGCACGTAAGGCAAAAAAGTTAAGCTTAAAAGCCATCCAAGGTTTACCCTCTTTATTGAGCACATGATCCGCATAGCGGATAGCACCTGAAACTAAATTCCGCTCTCCCGCTTTTATAGAAGCAGCTAATCCTCTTTGAAAAAACGGATTCTTCGTTTCCATGGCAATTACCCCATTAAAAGCATTGGGTCCATAATAAGCAGAAGCGGCTCCTTGGATTAGGTCTACTTTTAAAACATCTAATTCTGAAGATCCTAAAAAGTTTCCTAAGGAGAAGTTCAATCCCGGTGCTTGATTATCAACTCCATCAATTGTTTGTAGAGATCGTACGGGAGAGGTAGAGTTAAATCCTCTGGTATTAATTACTTTAAAACCAAGACTGGCTGCGGTAAGATCGACCCCTTTGAGAGAACCTAGACCATCATAAAAGTTTTCAGCAGGTGTCTCTTTAATGGCCAATAAGTCCATACTTTCTACCGTAAGTGGAGCGGCTTTTTGTTTATCAGATACTCTTTGGCCTTTAACGACTACCTCGGTAGTCGTAATAGCACCTTCTCCTAGTTTTAAATCTAGATTTTGATCTGCATTTGCTACTACAACTTCTTTTTCTTCGTAACCAATGTAAGAAAGTACGAGGGTAACTGGATAAGTCGCATCGCTTGCTTGAAAGGAAAAAGACCCGTCCCAATCGGTTACCGTACCGGTAGTGGTACCTTTGATGATGACATTGGCCCCAATAAGTTCTTCACCAGTACTCTCATCTTTTAAGGTTCCTTTAAAAGTGATTTGAGCGGTTAATCCACTGATTAATAAGAAAAAAATAAGAGCGGGGAGTATCTTTTTTAGCATAAATAGCAATTTAGTTTTAGGTTAAAAAGGGGATGAATTACTGCTTAAAATAGCAAAATACGGTCAATTTTAAAATTTTCAGAGCGTGTATAAAACGTGAAAAAAGACCAGTTCGCTGCGAATTAAGGTCTTTTACAAAAGATTGATAGTAAAAATTTTAGTTTTAAGGGGAGCATAACTCATTGACATTTAATGAGTTATTATAAATTAGTGAAATTTCGCTAATTTATTGGTAAATTTAAGAAAATAGCTGGGTTTTCTTCTGTTTTTATTAAAAAAAAACATCAAATGTTTGGTAAATGGAAGACCAAATTGGGTTAATATAACTTCTATTGAACCCAATTATTCAGAAAGTAAAACAGACTGAGTGGCTGGGGTTTTTAGGTTTACTTTGATATTTTCGTTTAAAGTAGTGGCAAGAGAAAGGCCTACATAGTCAACTTTGATGGGAAAGGATTTGTGTTTTCGGTCTACTAGAACAGCAACTTCCAATTTTTTAGGCATTACGCGCATCAGTGGTTCAAAAGCATAAAAAATAGTACGGCCGGTATTGGCTACATCATCTACAATGATGACTACCTTGTTTTTGATTTCAGATGGGGAAAGATTAATGGTAATTGGCGTAGAAAGTGGATTAGCGGGGCTTAATTCAATAGCTGCTCGGGTAATCTTTATACTAGATTTTTTAACAATAGCAGTTTCCAATAAATCCGCAAAACGAGTTCCATTTTTATTGATTCCAGCTAGAATAATTCCAGATTCATTGTAATTATTCTCTAGAATTTCTATCGCCAAACGGTTAATCTTTTGGCTAATTTTACGTGCATCAAGTATCTTCATAAGTATCGGTGAAAATCTATTTTTGAAGCTGTTTAAAAATGAAGCCTGCCTTCGTGCCTCTGGCAGGCAGGCACAATGGCTACGGACAAATCATTGATAACGTGGATCTTCTGCTATTTTTCTTTATGTAGCTACGGCTACAGAAAGAAAAATGAGCATCGCCCACATT
>JALZUU010000689.1 GCA_023300665.1 Saprospiraceae bacterium
GGTTAAAATTCATCATATTGTAAGTTTTTATGTTATGAATAAAATTATTATTTTATTATTCATTTGGTTAATTCAGGTCGATAGGTAATTGGTGTGTGAAAGATCCTAAGTTGTATTTTAGGTAAAGAGCGGTCATATTCTTAATATTGGTCTACCAAACATTGGTCAACCAATTTAGCACAAATATATCAATTATGCAGGTATTCCAAAATATTCTTACCCTTTTTTGGAAGAAAAAGGAAGAAAATTGGTTTTTCATGACTTTTCTCAAGTTTTTCTATTAAAATTCTTGATTTTCAATTTGCCCCATAGAGGTGTAAGAAAAAGAAAGGATTAAACAGTTATGAATTGAATAGGCTTTGCTTTTGAGGATAACATTTAGATAGAATGTTGAAAAAGAAAGGATAAAAACCCAACCTTTAGTGTTCAGTTAGGTACTGAATGGTGTAAGACCGTATTACTTGATGAATTTAGCTAATAAAAATCGCTTCTTAGGAGGAATCGCTTTACTAGCCACTGCAATTTTTAACAAGTCTTGATTCTTATTTTTTGTAAATATTAAACGAAAGAGTTCTGCAACGGTCACCTTATCTTTTGGTACTTCTAACAATGTAAACTCATCTCCAACTTGAACATTGCCTTCCTCAATAATACTTAAATAGGTACCTCCCATCCCATGATCGATAAATTGCTTGATAACTGCTTGGGTACCAAATTTATGCGCAAATTTATGACATGGTTCTCTATATTGAGATATTTGTACAATGGCTTCACCGACTTTATATCGAGCACCCAGAAATACTTTTTTTTCATCAAAGCCTGTTACGGTAAGATTTTCACCAAACATCCCCCAGGACCAATCTAAATCTGGATATAAATTTTTCCAATAAGGATATTGTTCTGCGGCAAATAAATAACAGGCTTTATAATATCCTCCATGATGTAATCGATCCGATACTTCGTCTTTTAGGACATCATTTTTTGTTAGATAAATAGGCGTTTCTACTGGTTTTTTATGGATGCCAGTAGGTTCTTCTTTTCCGTTCCAAAGAAAAGTGGTTTGTTTTCCGATATTGGTAGAGATTATTTTCATGGGAGGATCTAACATTAAAGCATTATAAAAAATGGGATAAAAACCTTTCCGATAGGTTATTAGTTGATCGAATATAAGAAAAAACTTCGAACACTAAAGTGATCAGATTAGTTAGAGTTTTTAAGTCCTTCTAGAAAACGTCGCTCTCTAGCAGTAATAAATTTAAAAATCTGTTTTTGTTCTTTTTCATTGAGTAGGTCAAATAAATCGTTTCCTTTTTGGATAAGTTCTAACCCAAGTTGAAGCGCCTCTACTTCTGAGGAAGAAAAGGTGTCAGGTTGCTTTTTCATTTGTTCTACAAGGTAATCAATTACTGCGATGATTCTTGCCACTAGTTTTCGATCATGAAGAATGGAAAATAAAGACTCAGTACTTTCAATAAAACCCCTCATTTCTTCTAGTGAAAGGGCACTAATTAAGGTTTTAATATCTGCTATTTTAAAAGGCGCAGGAAGCTCCAAACGAATCGCCTCGCGGGTAAGTTGCTCTTCAAAATTATTGGCTTTTCTAAATGACCTTAGGGCTTTTAATCCAGCTTTCAGCATTCCAGGAAGGTGTCTTCCATATTTAAAAATCAATCGGCTAGACATAGATACGACCTTCATCAACTTGACTGGATCTTTGATATAACTATCGAGTTGTAGAAAAGCATCATCTAATTCTTTGCGACGGGTAATGGTTGGATACAGATAAGTAAGTGCATAGGATTTAAAAAGTACAGTTCTTTCTTGGTCAAAGGTTTTTGGAAGGTCTGGTTCTTTAGCCATTTCTTCAAATTGGTATCGATAGTCAATCAATTTTCGATAGCCAGTGATCACCTCGTTTTTAGTTTCAGCTTCCGTCATATTTTTTGTCCCAGATTAACACAAAAGAATTATTGATTATTGATTATTTTTTTTGTGATAGTATAATGTGTATCTTTTTCAATAAATCTAAGAAAAAGGATATTTGAATTCACCTCCTGCAAATCCAAGGTTACTTTCGTTTGATTTCTAATTTCAATAAAATGATATCGTTGACCGTGAAGGTTAAATACCTCAAGGGTACCGTTTTTTACATTTTCGAATTCCACCGTCATTTGGTTGCCAACTGGATTGGGATAGATATTTAAATCATTTTTCGATTTATCAGATAACGTTTCTACCGAAGTAAATAATCCCTGACGAAGAACAGAACCTTTTAAACTGCAAGCGTAAGCAGATGTTTCATTGACCATATAAATTGCGTTAATCCAATCAAAGCTAGTAGAATCAAACTGTGCTACCGTCCAAGAAGCACCATAATCAGCGGATTTAAAAATCGCATCTCTAGTACCCACTGCGTATCCGATACTATCTTTAAAAAAAACATCTTTTAAATTAAAAATTGAATTTACTGGGCTGGGTATCGTATCCCAATCGCTCTCTAAATCTAAAGCTCTATGGATGGAAGCATCTGATCCAACGGCAAGAATTGAATCAATTCCCAAAACAGCAATGGCTTGCGGAGCAAATTGAAAAGGATCTGAATTAATAAAGTCCCAAGTGTCTCCACCATCTGTCGACTTTAGCAAATTTGGATTCAAAACTGTACTGGCATAACATAAACTATCTGAAACACAAGAAATATCAAGAATCATAAAAAATGGTTGGATAAAGAAAACCCTTTCCCAATTTAAACCACCATCTACTGTTTTAAAAATTTCTCCAAAGGCGTTTCCAATTAAACCGATATCGGCATTGATAAAATAACCAGAAACAATCCCAACCGCTGGATCGCCGCTTGGAATGTTTAATAGCGTCCAGGTAGTTCCTCCATCTATCGTTTTATAAATCCTACTGCCACGGTTAGCAACATAGATTACATCAGCATCTACCACAAAAACTTTAAACATCCGATCTGTATTCTCAAAATGATGGGTGTCCCAATTAATTCCACCATCTATGGAATGATGTAGAACGCCCGTTGGAACTCCAGCGATGGAGTCGGTTCCAACTACAAATACTTCCTCTTCACTCAGACATTCAATATCCATTAATAGGTGGTGAGAAAATTGCGTAACTTCATTCCATTGACTGTAAGCTTGACTAGCATTTAATAGGAAAAATATTAAGATTATTTTTTGAACACCCATACACCATTTATTTTTTTGAACCAATAATATATCCAAGAGAGAATTCATACGCCTCGGATCTAGTAGGAAAATTAGTAAATCGATCATAAGAAAAACCGATTAAAATTGATTTTATCTGAATAGTAGCAGACCCCACATATGCATTGATAGATCGCCCATTAAAACTAAGCGTTGACTTTGCAAAAAATC
>JALZUU010000690.1 GCA_023300665.1 Saprospiraceae bacterium
GTAGCCAAAGCTACGGTGTCGATAAATTTGTGAAATGACCGAATGAACCCGTAGGGTGATGCATGACAATGCATCAAATGAGAGAACCGCAAAAGCGGACGGGTAGCCATAATCAATGACTTGTCTGTAGTCATTTTGTATTAACTTTAAACAGCTTCAATAAAAAAACCGTCACGCTAAATCTTTATGATTCAGCGGACGGCCGAACTGCCCGTTCGTCAAAAATATTTACTTGCATTGTAAAGATAGGGGGAGATTTCTCTTTAACAAAGTACCATTGTGTGAACCACTTGTTTTGACAAATAAATCCATTGTATCATTGTGTAATTGACCATTTTTAATATCTTCGCACTCAGAAAGAAGATAGTAACAACAACATAATACAGAAAGAACAATGAGATTCAAAGAGACCAACTCTGAAGGTAGCTTTGAGCATCAAATCGTAAAAACAGACGATGCCATTATGGCAATTGCCTCGATGATGCTTAGTGCAAAGACCTCCCTATTGAAGAAGTATGAAATATCTTTTCAACAATATATCATACTTAAAACATTACATAATGAAAAGGGTAAGCCAGCCTCTATTAAAACATTAAAAGCTAAAATGTTTGATAAGATGTCCAATACTTCTCGTCTAGTGGCAAAATTGGAAAAAAAAGGTTTTATAATCAGAAAAATAAGTAATTTAGACCGTAGGCAAGTAGAAATAAGAATAAGCACTAATGGTGAAAAAGTATTTATAAAAGCTGCTAAAGAATTAAACCAAAAAATCCTCTCCTCTTATAATAATTCGTTTAATCAAGGCGAAATAACTAATTTTCTAAAAACCTTATTAAAACTAAAAGTAACACTTAAGTAATTTTTAATAAAAAATTCCTGTATAGAACTTGTTTAAAAATATCATAAGCTTTAGATTATTAAGAATTTATCCTCACTTTTTGTGAGAATATCCACTCTCCACTCTCCACTCTATTTTCCACCACTCAACCCAGGCAGTACCAGGCCCGGGGAGCTAATATTCGGTATATATGATAACATTCTTACAGCTTTAAAGTAGATCATCTATTTATTTTTGAACAACTTCATATAAAAAGACCTGATCCACATGGTAGATCAGGTCTTTTTATATCAGAGAAATATTCTCTTTATTTAGGAAGCCATCATATTAACTTCCGCGTTTCTAGCGTTTTCTTGAACAGAAGCGATTCCTCGGTTAGCTCCATCTTTTGAAGCATATACTTGGCTATGACCAATAACTTGGTTGTTACCTGCCACTAAGTTGAAGAATACTTTACCGTCTGTAGAATTTTTGATTAGAAAATTATTTTTACTAACAGCATTTCTCTTTACAGAAGCAATTCCAGTTTTCACACCAGAAATATCTGCATATCCTTGGCTAGCTAAAATAACCTGGTTGTTTCTTGCTTTTAGGTTGAAATAATATTTTCCGTTTTTTTCACTTTTAAATACATCAAATCCCATAATAATATTTTTAAATTGTAATAATTATTAAATAATAAGCTGTTTAAGAATGTTCACAAAAGGTGAGGGTAAGTGCTTGATTGTCAAGACGAAGCAAATTTGCCTCCCATTCCTTCGGGTTCACTAATTTTCATTAGCTCACGTAGCCAAAGCTACGGTGCCGATAAATTTGTGAAGTATTGGCAGTCAATGACTTAGCCACAACCATTGTGCTTCATTTTTAAACAACTTCATAATAGGGCTTATCCAAATTTTTTCAATTTCATAAAATTCTGAAATCAGAAAAATTTGGAAAAGCCTTTTAGAGTCCGGCAATAATAATAGTTTTTTTTAAAATTTCCAGCAGGAAGACTAAATTATTTTTCCTTAAGTTTAGCTAGTTCTGCCTTTGCTTTAGTGATTGCTTCTTGAATTTGATTTAGTTCAGACTGTGCTTTTTTCAAGGCCTCTTTTTCTTCTCTGATTAGCGAAGCTGTTTCTTCTTTTACTTGATTGATTTGTCCTTTTGCTTCTTCTTTCGCAGCATAAACTGCATCGGAAGATTCTTTTTGAGAAGCGGAGATTTCAGCTAGAGAAGTTTTTCTTGCTGTTTCTGCATCGTCGAGATATACTTGTTTTTTATCTGCCGTTTCTTTTCTAACTGCAGCAATTTCTGTTTTGGCTTCTTCTGCAGCCTCTGCTGTTTCTTGAGCGTAAGTTGCTTTTTGATCTTCCATTTCCTTTTTCGCTATTGCGATTGCCTCGGTAGATTGTTGCTTTACCGCTGCGACTTCATTTGCCTCTTCTTCTTTGATCTTAGCCACCATAGAAGCCCGTTCTTCTTTTGCCTTTAGAATAGCCAAAGCCGTTTCCTCTTTAGCAGCTGTTTCTGCCAATTTAACGGTTTTAATCTCATTAGCGGTTTGCTCTTGAATGGCAGCGATTTCTGTTGCCGCATTATTTTTAGCCATCACTACTTCGTTTGCAGCTTTTTCTTTTTCTACCGCTGCTTCTTCTTTAGCCTTTAAGACCGCAGCGGTCTCTTCGGCCTGAGTGATGGCGATATTTTCAGCCGCTTTTCGTTTAGCTTCAGCTTCTTCATTGGCAGCCGTTTGTTGAGCAACCACTGCCTCTTCCTTTGCCTTTGCAACTTGATTAGCAGCCATTTCTCGCGCTTTAGCAACTTCACTAGCTGCATTATTACGAGCAGCTTGTACCTCTTCGGCTGTCATCTGTTGATTTTTCTTTTCTTCTGCTTTTACCTTAGCAATTTTATCAGCTACCTCTGATTGAATTTCCTTGATTTTATTCTGAGCTGTTTGTTGACTATTCGCAACATCCGACGCATAAACCGTTTTTGCTTCGCTTGCTTTTTCGTTTGCATTTTTCACTTCTGCCGCGGCAGCCTCTTGTGCAGTTTTAATTGCCTCTGATGCTCTTTGTTTGGCCAGTGCTACTTCTTCTGCTGAGCTTGCTTTTACCGCAGCCTCATTTGATTTAGCTTCTTCAATGGCTTTTTTCAAGTCTTCTTGAATTTTAGTCATCTCTGTTTGAGCTCGTTCTTTAGCTGCTGCGACGTCGGTTGCTATTTTTGTTTTTTCGGTCTCTGCTTTTTCGCGAGCCGCTGCCACTTTACCTGCTGCTTCTTGGTTTATTTCTGCGATGGTCTGTCCTGCTCGATTACGCGCAGCAGCCACCTCTTCTGCCGAAGCCTGTTTTTCTTCCTCCGCCTTTGCTTTAGCTGCAGCAATCTCTTGCGCAGTCATTGCCTGAGTATCAGCGACTTCTTTATTAGAGTCCGTTTTAGCATCTGTTACTTGCTGACGAGTATTGCTGATTTCTTCAGATGCTTTTCGTTTAGTTTCAGCAACTTCGATAGCAGAAGCTTCTTTTTCTCTAGCAATATTTTCTTTAATATCAGCCATTTCAGAAGCAGCATTTTCTTGTAGTAACGCTTTTTCTTCAGCTCCTTTTCGACGAGATTCAGCTACGTCAAAAGCCACTTTTTCTTTTTCTAAAACGGCATTTTCTCTAATTTGAGCGATCTGTTCTGCGGTTTCTTCTTTTACCTGTAAAATCTGTTGAGCAGCCGTCTTTTTAGAGGTTACCACGTCTTCTGTTGTTTTATTTCGTTCCTCTTTTGCTTTTGCTCTCGCTTCTGAAATGGCAGTTGCGGTCTCTTCTCGAATACGCGTCAATTCTTGTTGAGAATTTTCTCTAGCAGAAGCAATCTCATCACTATACTCTACCCTTGCCAATTCTAATTTTTCCTTAACTGCTTTAATTTCCACTGCTGCTTTTTCGCGAGCTGCTGCCACTTCCTGCGCGCTTTCCAATTCTGCTTTAGCAACTTCAGCATCTGCTTTTTTACGGCTTTCTACCACGTTACCGTTTATCTTTTCAATTTCTACATTGGCCTTTGATCGTGCATCTTGAACTGATTCAGCGACGGCTTGTTGAGATTTTCCCATTTCTTCGCTGGATCTTTCTCGAGCAGCCAATACTTCTTGAGCGAATTCAGCTTTTTTCTCAGCGGCTTGTTCTCTTGCCAATCCTACCTCATCTTGTAGTTGGCTTTTTATTTTATCTGCTTTATCTCGTTCTAATTGTATTTCGGCACGTAGTTTTTCTTTTATGGTAGCCAATTCTTGTTTTAAGTCTGCTAATTCTTTATCGTTAAGCAAGCTAACATCCGTAATTCTACGGCCACCACCACCACCACTGGCCGAGGTAGCACTAATTGGTGATCCACTACTTGCTGCACCACCACTTGGTTTCGGTGAAAAATTATTATTGGTTAGTTTAACATCATTTACTTTTCCTCGATCTAGAGAGGTATTAAAGCATTTTGCCAAATTTTTAAATTCTGCTTGCCGCTTAGCCGTTACGGTTAACTTCAACATTTTATTGGTCACATTATTTCGCAAATACATGATTTGGATCGGCGAGGCGGCAAACCAGTCAATGGCAGCCATATCCAATTGCAGGGTGTTGATAAAAACAGGTGTATTACCTGATTTCTTCATCTCTCCCATTTCCGTAAAACGGTAGCTTTGCCGTCTTTTACCACTATCTGTAAAGATAATTTCATCATCCTGATTGAACTCAACGCCACCATTAGAATATACCTTAGCGACCACTCCCGAAGTGGAAGTAGCAAGTTCAATATTATAACTATAAGTACCTCGTTGAACGATTTTTTGCTCCTTAGTCTTAAGAATTTGGGAGCTTCCTAGCGTCTTATTTTCAACAATAAGTCCCGCACAATTTTGGGCTTTAAGGGTAAAACTAGCAAGTAATAGGAATGAAAATAGAAAAATTGATAGGCGCATAACTTAAATATTTTTCACAATATAGTAAGAAGTTGTCTAAACTAACGTAATAAAGTGGTTCCTTATTGAAGTTGTTTTTAAAAAAAATGTAATTTTTAGACTGGGGTTACTAGTAAATTAGCTTATTAAGCTAAAGAGCAAATCTGCTGTGAAGTTGTTAAAAAAACGAAATAAACTACCTTTTTGCTGCTAAAAGATAAAGAATGGCCATTCTAATGGCTACTCCATTTTCTACTTGTTGAAGTATAATAGAATCAGAAGAATCTGCTACTTCACTAGAGATTTCTACTCCACGGTTAATTGGGCCAGGATGCATAATCACGACTTTCTTTCCCGCTTTATTGATAATATCCTGATTTATACCAAAATATTGAGCATATTCCCGAATAGACGGGAAAAACTTAATATCCTGTCGTTCAAGCTGAATTCGTAATAAATTGGCTACATCACACCAAGCCATCGTTTCTTCTACACTATAGCTAACAGAAACCCCTAATTTCTCAATATATTTAGGAATCAGGGTTGGAGGTCCACAGACTCGAACTTTAGCTCCTAATTTTTGTAAACAAAAGATATTACTCAAAGCAACTCGTGAATGTAGAATATCTCCAAAGATCGCGATTTTTTTTCCTGCTAAATCTCCGACTTGTTCTTGCATCGAATAGGCATCTAAGAGTGCCTGCGTAGGATGCTCGTGGGTACCGTCTCCAGCATTAATGATATTTGCATCGATATGTTGAGATAAAAAATAGGCTGCTCCTGGAGCTGGATGCCGCATGACGACCATATCTACTTTCATAGATAGGATATTATTAACGGTATCTAAAAGGGTTTCTCCTTTTTTGACGGAAGAGGAAGAAGCCGAAAAATTAACTACATCTGCTGAAAGGCGTTTTTCTGCTAATTCAAATGATAATCTGGTACGGGTAGAATTTTCAAAAAATAGATTGGCCACCGTCACATCTCTTAAGGAAGGAACTTTCTTGATTGGTCGATTGATGACTTCTTTAAAATTCTCAGCCGTTTCAAAAATTAGTCGAATATCCGCTTCTGTCAGGTATTTTATACCCAAAACATGCTTGGTGCTTAAGCCCATCAATTTTCTCTTTTTGAACCAAATAATAAAACTTTGTCCGTACCTTTTTCTTCTGCCCACTCTACTCGAACGTACGCTTCGTCAATCGAATCAACCGTGATACCGACATAATCTGCTCGGATAGGAAGATGTCGATTAAATCGACGATCCACTAGGGTCAACATTTCTACTTGCGATGGTCGACCATGATCTTGCAAAGCAGACATGGCTGCTTGAATAGTCCGTCCGGTATAAAGAACATCATCTATCAAGATCACTTTTTTGTTTTCTAGATCAAAATCAATAGAAGTCTTACT
>JALZUU010000691.1 GCA_023300665.1 Saprospiraceae bacterium
TGCTCTTCCGATCTGATGATATCGGTGTCATTATGCCAAGTGGAGATGATACGCTGAACGGATTGATAAATGCTAGAATAGCAACTGAAGATGATTTAGATAGGATTCATGAATTGAACCATCTTCGAAAAAGTATTGGAAGTGAACAAGAAGGAATAATAATCGGATTTATTTCCAGAATAACAATTTATAATTATTCACTTGCACCTAGTGAAAGAAAAGTTACAGACATTGATTCTGTTTTGTGTAAAATAAATTCTAACTTTCTTTCAGTTGTATTTAATGAATCAAAAAACACAAGAAATCCGTTTAATGATGCAAAGAAAGATCTTAAAAAATTGTTTATACCTACCCTTAGTAAAAATGCCAAAGGTTACAGAACAAGAAAAAATGCTAAATACGGGGCGAGAATTGTTATAAACCATATTGGAAATAATTAATGAATACTACTTCGAATTACGAGCACATGAAATTAGAAAAATCACTGAAACAATCATTGGAATGGATGAGTAAGCATAATGTTGACGCTTATTACGGATTTGTTTTTAGAAAAAAGAATACGGAAGTTAATTTAGACACTGAAGAAATGCCTTTATCAGCCTTTTTTGAGTTTCTACAAAAGATGGAGATTTCTACTGTCTTTATATATAAGTCTGTATTTGATGTGGAAGATTTAGTTGAAGGCATAGATATGGAAAATATTACAAATGCTAATCAGATTAAACAATTAGTAGATGGATTGCGAGGTTTTGACAATCAACTTGATCTAGTCGCTTTTAATTGTATAAAAGATAATGTTGTGTACAATTATTTATTGGGTGCTAATTGGGGAGACAAAGTAGAGGAGGTAGAGAATCAGATTAAAGAATTGATTACTAATAATAAAATAGAAGAGGAAGATCCTTATATCGAGAATGCCATAACTCAAGAAGAAACGGATGAAATTATACGTTTATTAGTGAACCACGATAGTTATTTTAAAATAAGAAATATCTCAAATAAAGTTTCAACGCTATTATCAAGTATTTTAGAATCAAGCAATCTTGACGAAGGAACGATTGATTGGTATGAAAGAGATAAACTAAAGTATTTAGCTAGTGAATATTTTGATAAAAATCTTTTAAAGGATAAAGAGGAAGAATTAAGAAATGAAATTAGTAAAATGAAGGAAAAGGGTCTAACTAAAGTTGCGATGAGAGGTAAACTAGATATCAGTTCCTCTATGTTGAATAAGTATTTTTACTAGTTTAATAAGTATACTCGGCAAAATCTACAAAATCTGATAGGCCATTGTGAATCGGATGATTTAGCCATGAAAAGCAATTAAAATTTAAATGAAATTAATCGACAATATCAACGAACACCTCGGTGAGGACCTAAAGCAAAGTATCCAAAAGGATGCAAAGCTTAGTATTGCTGCGTCTAGTTTTTCGATTTACTCTTTTGAGGCTTTACGAAAAGAATTGTCGAAAATAGATTCGTTGCGGTTTATTTTTACTGCACCCACTTTGATCGAAGAAAAATTTGAGAAGCAAATCCGAAAATTTTACATCCCACATATTTATCATGAAGCTGACCTCTGTGGAGGAGATTTTGAGTTACGGCTAATGAATCAACTTAACCAACGAGCCATCGCGCAAGAATGTGCCAAATGGGTAGCAGAAAAAGTAACCTTTAAAACCAATAAGCAAAGCGCTCAAGCACTCAATGGTTTAATTTACATTAAGAATAGAGAAGAAGACGAATATGGATATGCTGGGATCAATGGATTTACTACTGCTGATCTCGGACTAACTCCAAGACAAGGATTCCCAACCTTGATTCAAAAAACAAAATATCCCAATAGTACGGCCTATTTAGATTGGTTTAATAAAATCTGGAAAAATGATGAAGCACTAGAAGATGTAACCGAGAAGGTGCAGAGTTATTTTAAGAATGCCTATAAAGAGAACAGTCCAGAGTTTATTTATTTTATTACCCTTTATAATATTTTTAATGAGTTTTTAGATGATCTTTCTTTGGATAGTCTACCCAATGAACAAATTGGATTTGAACGTACCGTTGTTTGGAAGATGCTTTATAATTTTCAAAAAGACGCAGTTATTGGTGCTATTAATAAATTGGAACGATACAAAGGCTGCATCTTGGCGGATAGTGTTGGATTAGGAAAAACCTTTTCAGCATTGGGAGTGATCAAGTATTACGAGATGCGCAATAAAGACGTACTCGTTTTATGTCCCAAAAAGCTAGAAGATAACTGGAATACCTATCGCTTCAATGACAAGACGAATGTCTTGGCCGAAGATCGTTTTCGATTTGACGTATTATTTCATACCGATTTATCAAGAGAGTCGGGGAGTAGTAATGGTCGACAGTTAGAGTCTGTCAATTGGGGGAACTATGGCTTAATAGTCATTGATGAATCCCATAATTTTAGAAATAATAACACGGTAGTTGGTAAAGAAAATCGGTATCAAAAATTATTACGAAAAGTAATCCAAGAAGGCATTGAGACCAAAGTTTTGATGTTATCTGCGACGCCAGTTAATAATCGATTTAATGATCTTAAAAATCAATTGGCCTTAGCCTACGAAGGAGATCCTGAGACCCTAGATCAACAACTAAATACCAGAGCAGGAATAGATAGTATTTTTAAATCCGCCCAAAAAGCGTTTAACAGTTGGAGTCAATTAGAAGTAGAAGATCGAACAACCGAGCAATTGCTAGAGATGTTAGATTTTGATTTCTTTGAAATTCTAAATTCGCTGACCATTGCTCGTTCACGTAAGCATATCATGACGTATTACGATACCAAAGATATTGGGAAGTTTCCAGAGCGAAACAAACCCTTATCCATTCGGAGTAAATTGACAAAAGATGATTCAGTTACTTATGTAGAAATTGCCGAGAAAATATATCTTTTAAATTTATCCGTTTATACCCCGTTAAATTATCTACTGGAAAGTAAAAAGCAAGCCTATGCGGATATGTACGATATCTTAGTTGGGACAGGATCTTCCACCTTACGGCAAGAAGATCGAGAAAGGAGTTTGCGTATTTTGGTCAGTATCAATTTATTAAAAAGAATTGAAAGTAGTATTTATTCTTTTAGAAAAACAGTACAAGGATTGATTGGCCAGATTCAATTAGCACTTAATACGATTGCCAAAGGAGAAGAGGAAGATTATGAAGGAATACATTCTAAAGTCAACGAAGATAATTACGACTGGGAAGCCAACTGGGGAGACCAAGAAGCCGTCTTTGGTAAAAAGATTAAAGTGCATATTGCAGATATGGACAGCACCAGATGGAAAGAAGATTTGGAAGAAGACCTAATTGTCTTAGAAGGCATCTTAACAGACATTGAATCTATTCATGGAAAAACCGATAACAAACTCCAAGACTTAATCAGTGTAATCGACGAAAAAGTAAAGATGCCAATCAATGCGGAAAACAAAAAAGTATTAATTTTTACCGCTTTTTCTGACACAGCAGATTATTTATATGAGCAATTAGCCGATCCGATCCAAGAAAGATATGACTTGCATACGGCACTCATTACAGGCTCTAGAAAAACCTGTAATACCGATGCGATTAGCACTACATTAAATTCATTGTTGACTTGTTTTTCTCCGATTTCTAAAGGCAAGGATAAAGTGTTTCCCAATGTTACCGTAGGGCTTGATATTTTGATCGCTACCGACTGTATCTCGGAAGGACAAAACCTACAAGACTGTGATTATTTAATCAATTATGATATCCATTGGAATCCTGTTCGTATCATTCAGCGCTTTGGTCGAATTGACCGAATTGGATCTATCAATGAAACCATTCAGTTGGTGAATTTTTGGCCAGATATCACCTTAGATAATTATATCAATCTAAAGCAAAGAGTAGAAGATCGGATGCTGATTGGAAATATGGCTAGTACCGGAGATGATAATATTTTAAATCAAGACGAAAGCGATTTAGATTACCGAAAGGCACAACTAGAAAAATTACAAAATGAAGTAATTGACCTAGAAGATTTACGAGAAGGAGTCAGTATTACAGACTTAGGGTTAAATGACTTTAGAATAGACTTAGCCAATTTTTTTAAAGAATACGGTGAATTAAAAAATATTCCTGAAGGCTTACACGCTGTCGTACCTGCCACGGATCGACTACCAGCGGGTGTGATTTATGTTTTAAAAAATATCAACTCAACTGTAAATATTAATAAGCTCAATCGACTCCATCCGTATTATTTAGTCTACATTGATCGTGAAGGCAATCATGTACAAAAACACATTGATTCTAAAAAAATATTAGATGCCTTTCGGACTTTATGTCGAGGAAAACAAAAACCAATCGAAGATCTTTGTCAACAACTAAACGAAGAAACCGATGACTACCACGAAATGACCTTTTACTCAGATCTTTTAAAAGACAGTATTCGATCTGTATTAGCAACGGAAGAAGAAAAGGATATCAATAGCTTATTCAAGACAGGAGGTACAACGGCATTGAGAGAAAATGTAAAAGGCATTGAAGATTTTAAATTGGTTTCTTTTTTAATAGTCAGATAATGTCAATATTCTCATTACCCAAGAAAACAATTTACGGGAAAGTCATCCCCAAAAATGCTTTTGATAAATTTACCAACTCAAAGCAAAAAAAAGCCTTTGCTAGTCAGGTAAAGAGAATTAAGTGGTTGCATAAATTATCTACTGATACCACCAACCTACCATCTTCAGAAATTAAGGAGATACAAATTCTGGAGATTGAACTAAAAGAAAAAAGTGACTTAAAGGATTTACTGAAAATCATTAATAAGGCAATTCCCTATCATTTAATCTTTGTACTATCATTTGCAGAAGAGGTTAAATTATTCACAGCTGCTAAACATTTACATCCCACCAAAATAAATCAAGCAGTTATTGACTGTACGTTTGAAACTGATTGGTTAAATAATACTACCTCTCAAATTGATCTTGCTTTAATAGATTCTCTAGAACAAACTTATATTGAGTTTTGTGACCAAATTACCGGTCGCAAGAAAACAGATAGAACGTACGATTCATTTGTCGAACAAGAAGTAAAAATTTCTGATCTAACCTTAAAAATCAAAAGACTAAAATCGAAGATCAATTTAGAACGCCAATTCAATAAGAAAGTGGCTTTGAACATGGAGCTGAATGAATGGGTAAGGGCCTTGGAGGAGCTAAAGGGTTAGTGGTAGATATCAATACTTTGCCCCTTGAAACATTATTTGCTCTATAGCCCTAAGTTTAGTTATCTTATAATCGAATTTATTTTGCACCGAAAGAAATAACTCTTCAAAATCAGGCTCTTCAATAATTGTCTGACAAAAGTCCAGATATTGTAGGAATTTACCAATCGTATTAACCTGCTTATTGAATCCATAATGTTTTTGATGAAAAATATGTTCTCAAGCGTTTGCTTAAGTGATTCTAAAGAATAGTTTTTATTTTGTTTTCAGCCAATGTTTTTGATTTTATCAAGAATATTCTTTTAAATAAAAATTTCATTTTTACCCATCACTCATCGGACTCAAATCAATCAATAACCGATTAAGCAAATCTTTTCCATCTTTACTTTCAATACTATCTGCAAAATCCGTTAAAGATTTAAGTAGCTCCTCTTGTCGTGGTTGACCAAATGTCAAGCGGTAATAGGTGAGTGCTTTAATGAGTCGTTTGTATTGGTAGAATTCTTTGCTGTAGGGAAGTTGAGGGACAATGCGGTCAATAAAAATTCCGTTTGATTCTACATGCCAAAAAGGAACTAAGTCGCATTTATCTTTCTTTTCTGCTTTTTCTGCGTAAGCAAAAAGTTCGTCCCATAAATCAGCAAGGTTGTTTTTATAGACATTTTCTAAATACTTAGCAATGATATTTTGTCTAACAACTAATCCTTTGTAGCGATTGACACGGCCTTCTCGTTGTTCCAAGTCAACTGGATTGGTTGGTAGATTCCAGTGCATCACTTTTCGACAATAAAGATGAAAATCTAAGCCCTCCTGACCTACAGAGGTAGTCGCCAAAACAAAAGGCCGAAACGGAGAATTGAAATTATTAAGGACGGAGACGATTCTATTTTTACCAGCTTCGTCTTCCATTTTTTGATTGCCAAAATCTACCGCGTAATGACAACGCATGGATTGACCTATATCCTTTGACGAAATACTGTCTGCATTATCTACTTTTAGCGAACTTGTATTGATGTTAATCGAGTTAGTAATTCTTGCCGAAAACGACCCAACTTCTGGATGATCAGGATAAATGAGGTGACCAAATTCGTCAAGCATGCTTTGGAGATTTCCTTCCAGGCAATAATCTAGAACATTTTCCCAATAAAAATCTTTTTGCTTTCTTTTTGAAGTAGAACAAAAATCTACGATAGCAATACTTTCTGGTTTGTCAAAAAGACTTATAAAATTGTTTCCAAGGTCTAATGCTTTAATGATTAATTTCCAGTGGTCTTCATTTTTAAAATACCTTTGAAGTAATCTTAAAGAACAGACAGCCGGAGAAGCAAGAGCTTGTTTGGCTAATACCGTAAATAGATCATCTGGTACTTTCCCTAAATTAAAATACTTTTCGTCATCGAGTCCATCTATTAGTTCTTGTAGATGTAATTTAGCAGTTTGGTTAGATTGTTTATTAGTTGAATTTTTCTTTTGTTTTAAAAAATCTGACGAACTAGGATTTACTTTTTCTAACCATTTAAATTGATCGTCTTCGTGAAAATAAAGGTCTAATAAAATTGGCGTAGCCCAGTACCATCGGTTGCTCTGTCCATTTTTTTGAGAAAAAGAACCTAAGTTTTTTTTATTAAAATCTACTTGAATTTTTCTCGCAAGTTTTTCAATTAATTTTGTTGCACTTAATGGTTCTTCTGTAAGTATATTTTTTTGAAGTTTAATAATTTTAGCTAAATAAATTGAAGGATAAATTAAAGAAAAAACGGACATGGAACTGGCTCTGCCTCTGCCTTCTTGTTTTCTTAGCGGTAAACGAGGTCTAGGTTTTCGAGTTCCATGTTTTCCACCAGCTGTCTTTTGAGGATTGTATTTTATTTCTTTTGCATTAGGTGATTTACCAATAGTTCGTCTTTCTGCCTCATAGGAAGTAAGGGTAGCGATGGCCTTTGGTACCATTTTCCATTTAGAAAAAACGAGTATTTTAGAATTTGTTGTGTCCTCTCCGTAGGCTTTTGACCTGACTTTATAGTAAGGACAACTAGGTGCTAACCATAGCTTTAGTTCCATTGTATCTTTAAATGCTTCTTGGTGTAAAAGCCGCATTCTTGAATTTGGATATTCTATCTTTCTATAATTATGAATCTTTTCTAAGTCCAGCCAAGCTGATTTTGATTTTTCTATTTCATCTTTAAGTTCGTTTTCGTAGTCTTTTAGATCATGACTTATTTTATATCCATCCAGAAAAGAAAGCGGGTAGGGGGCGGACTTACTAAATTCCACCATACTGATCATTTTTCGTTTTCTTTTATCTTCTAAAGCCTTGATCAATTGGTCACTATCAAGGTAGTTATCAAGGTCTTGAATCGTGAAGTTAGGTGCTAAATCTGTTCTTAATTTGAGTAAAGTGTTATTATCATCTGAAACTAGATTTCGTTCTGTTCGAGACATCACTTCTCGATAAAGTTGCTCTAATTTTTCTTTAGGTTTTACCTGTTCGGCTTCTGTGAAATTTGAGGGTTTTCTTAAAACATTAAAATGAAGTTTACGAGCCTGTTCTATTTCTAAAATTTTAGAGGTATTATTTTTAAATAAAAAAGAGAGCACCGTTTTAAATTCTTCAAAATTATTGTCACCTTGTTCAATTTCTGCGTTGGTATTAAATGGTTTAAATGGAGTAGCAGAGAGCATTAAGATTTTGGCATTTTCTTTCCCAAAAACGATGTTGGCGATTTCTCCTGCTTCGGATCTTTCACCTTCTTCACCGGTTTCAATAAGGGTTTTAAATTTTTGAAATTCGTCTAAGATGAATATGTCAGCTTCAAGGTATTGTAGACAAATTTGGGTTAAGATTTTTCGTAAGAGACCAATTATTTTTTTGGGACCTTTATATTGTTTTTCTTTACTAAATCGTTTTTGATTAATGTATTTTGAAATAATCTTTTTTAGAGTGACCTCTCCGAGTAATCCGACTTCTTTGTAAATAGTTTTGTATCGATTACGTTTTTTTATTTTTATTGTCTCGCTTTCAATAGCTTTTTTAAATTCCCATGGAATACCGTTTCTAATATCCTTCCGAACAATTTCATAGTTTCTACATTCTTGCCACCATTCTTTCCAATCGGTGACACCACCTTGCAGAAACAAACTTAATCGTTCCTTCCTAGACCCACTTGAAAATACCTGATAATGACTTAGTACCAACCAGATTAACTTTCTTTCTTCTCGAACGCCTAGGCCTTTTACTACATTAAAAGAGGTGGAAGGAGTTAAAGAGCTTAAGTAAAAATCAGTATCCGCTTCTTTATTCTTCTTTGCTAAAAAAATTAACCTTCCAGAGTTATCTTCTACGGATCTATCATCTCCAATGAAGTTTAGTTTCTTAAGATTTTGACCTGTTAATGCTTGGTTAGAACAAATATAAACGACCCTTAATTTTTTATTATTATTTAGTGCATCGATGGTGGCTTTGGCAATAACACCTTTAGCTACGATCGTCTTTCCAAGACCTACTTCATCTGCTACTAAAAAGCGATTTTGATCATTATGATAAAACTGCTTATAGACTCGGTCGACGGTGGCCAGTTGAAAATCTTTTAGATCCTCTTTTACTTTAGATGCGTGTTCTATTATTTCTTGCTTCGACTTCTTCATTATTTAATTCTTTTTTTAAACACCGACCAAAATTCTAGGAAATCTGAAGGGATAATTTCCGTATCCTTTGCCTTGGGCAATTTTGCAATTAAGGTTTCAACATCTCGTAAAGCATTTTTGTCTCTAGAAGCTGCTTTCATAAATTTTTCTAAAATAGGGCTATCTGTAAAAAATTGAGTTGCTCGACCTTCCCCTGATTTTTTATCATCACTTTGATTAATAAATGATTCCACCGAAGTATTTCCAAGGAGGAACTGAAGAAGACGGAAAAAGTTTTCTTTGTTGGAAATGACACTAGTAAGAATGGCATCCATCCGAATTTCTGGAATCACTAAATTTGTTTTTATTAAAAACGTTTCCTGATCCTTACCTATTGAAATTCTAATTCTAAGAAACTTGTTTAAATTATGAAGTGAGATGCCTTGGAATTTACAGGTTTGTTCTAAACTCAAATTTTTCATTTCTCCTTTCCAACCAAAGGGAGCGATTTCAATTATACAATCAGTTAGTACTTGATCAAAAGGAATTTTTCTACTTACTTGGATTATATATTTTTTGTCTTCTGTGGGTAATAGTTCTATGCCTAAATTTCCATCCTCTACAAATTTTAAAAAGTTATTACTTGCTTTTCGAAAATCTGTTACAGTGACTATATTTTTTTCCTTAGCCGCAGGTTCATATTTCCTGAAAATTCCTTTCTCTTTATTTGGACCAAGAAGATCATCTAATATTTTTTTAATAGATATTTTATTATCGTCGCCTTGAAGTTCAACCAAGAATTCTTGATTTTCCCTTAGCGCTGCTGAGGAACAATTGGCAGAGCCTAAATAGCAGTGTGTCCTACCTTCTTTCTCTCCAATATAGATTTTAGCGTGTAGATTGCAAGTCTTTCCTAGCGAACTTACTTGCTCTTCTTCAGTAGTTCCGGTATCAATATTTCCTTCGCCTTCCACGACCAAGCTACTCAATGCATAACAGTTATATGGAGTTAGAACACGCGCATCAATTTGTGCCAACTCTTCTTCCCGACTGAATAAATACAGACTTCTTTTTGTCATTTTTTGATCGGAAAACCTTTCCAGCGCCGCTTTACTCAAGAAAGGAGAAATGATCAATAAATCCTCAAAACCTTTATTTTCAAGAAAAGGATTTTTGTATCCATTCAAACCCATCGGATGAAAAAATTGTTGATCAAAGGGAAACGCTTCATGGAAATCAACATAGCTTAGCTCTTTTATAAACTGTTTTGAGTTATTAAAAGAATCTTGATCATTCAAATAAGTTGCAAAGTCCACCAAAGGCTTATTCCTTTTTTGTGTTTTTGAACTAACAAATCCCTCGGTCATATAGCTAATATCCAAAGATCGGTCAAAAGTCAGATTCCTACTCAATACAATCGTTCTATATAATATCTGCTCCTCATTTTTAAATCTTAAAATCCAAATTTTTGAATGGAAAGAAGTAGAAGATTCTTTTGGTAGGATTTCAGTTACACAATTCTCAATAAACCCAATTAGTAGATTATGATTGCTATCCGCTATTTTTCCTTTTTGGCAATAAATCTTAAGGTGTTGAGCGGTCTTTTGGATGGCCGCAAAAATATCTAGTCGTTGAGCACTAGCCGCTCCATCAAGATTTTTAGCATAAAATAAAGCAACTGGAATACTAAGTAAAGCTCTCAAGTCCAGGCTATAGGTAGTCCCAATAGCGAAGTCAAGATCAAATCCTGTGGGAGGTTTAAGTAACTCCCCATAATCCAGTCTAGATTTTTGTAGATCAAGCATTAGCGGGAGTTTTTGTGAGGTCAGTAATTATTCTTTGAGCATTAGGAAATCGGAATCTCATGTAAGCTAATCCTTGTCTTTTGTCATAACGAAGGTCTTGTACGTTGTGAAGTTTAGCTCGTTTGCCTTTAATTCTTTTCTCTTGAGTTTCAACTAATGCATCTAAAATGTTTCTATCGAAATTTTTGTTTTTACAGTTATCAAACCAAATATTCACAAAATTTCTAGATTGAAGATTCAATTTAGTTTCTTGATCAACTATTTCCCATAGAAGTTTTCTATCAAAATTTTCCCAATCTAGTTCCTTCATTTCCTCTATCCAATCATCCCAATCTTCTGTGAATTTATTTTTCAAAGAATTATTTCCATCAATTTTTTCTTGGAGTAGAAGATTATACAGGATATGAGCTCCATTGATAACCCTCCAAAATCGATTTGCAGTTTGAAGTGTTTTATTAATTTGGGTTAGTAAATTTTTATCTAAAAACTTTTGCAGCCTGTTCTTTAGATGGTTTTCTAGATCAGTGATTGATTCTGTTTCACAAGCAAAAAATGCCAGAGAATCGTCACTAAGGATAAGGCTAATAAGACTACTAGGAAATTGATCTATTATTTTATTTTTCAAAAATATTTGCTCCTCTTCATTTAACTCCATACTAAGGTTTTCACGCCAAGTAGGGGAGTAAGGGACAGATAACATACTACGATCGTCATCCGCACCAAGATCATCAATGCCGCTTATGTCATCCTGAATTTGTTCCAGTGTCCATTTTTCTTTTTTCAGTTCAGTAAGTTGTTGCAGGTAATTGGTAAGGGAAGACGAACCTTGGTAGATTCCAAATTTTCGGATACTACCCCAATAGATGGTACTTGGAGGCTGTGCTGCTAAGAGTTGTTGTCGTCGATTTTGATTGGCTAAAGCGATGGTATATCCAATAATCCCAGAGCCATCTAGATTGTCCTTGTATTTATCGGTAAGTTTTTCTACCAACCACTTTTCTTGATCGTACAAATATTTTTTGGCATCATTTGCCTTTTTATCCCTTAGAAAATCTTTTAGGATGTAAGGGACAAAGAAAAAGTATTTCGCTCGAGTCATCAGGGTTGACGTTCCAGGAAATAATTCATTAGAGAAGGCATTTCTGATACTGCCAATTCCTAATTCGTCAATCGTACCTTTTCCATTCAAAGCCTCTAAAACGCTGAGTACTTTCTGTCTGCTGGAATCTGAAAAGTCTATCCAACCTAATTTACTAGCTGGTTGATATTCTTGCATTTTAAGGGGTTTCTTCTGGGTTAAAATTAATTTATAGACATATCAATATCAACTCTTTTGATTTCTCAAAGCGTATAAAAGTGAGGTACTGATCTATTGTATCACCTTATGAGTCCGTAATTAGGTAAAAATTCATAAGGTAAGATGGAATGTAAAATGAGTATTATAGAAATACGACATGATCTTTCCGGTAAGTTTTCTCAAGGTAAGTAAGAGCAAATATATATTAAACATTAACATTACCAAAATATATGAGCATGTTATTTTTTGTTTTACTATTTATATCGAAATTATGCTTTGATCTCTAGTACTTTTGGGGGAGATGGAAGGGTAATTAAGTTTAGAATTATTGGTTAAATAAATAGGAAAATAATAGAAGAAAGATTCAAGAAGAGATATAATTGAAATGAAATAATTGAAGCTAAAAGAATATTGACCTCAAAAAAAAGTCTTAACGTACTCCCAGTTATCGTAAATCCTAAATATGATCCAGAGTAAAAGTAGATAAGGTGAAAAAGACAGCATCTCTTTAAAGCGCTGTTTTCTTAATTCTTCTTCAAATAAGCTTAAATCGTCTTCCTTTTGGACGACAAATACGGTAATAGTTGCTTTAAATTTTTCTAAAACATCTGCCATTAAAGGAGCTATTTTCCACCATGGTCCGAAGAAGACAGATACAATAATTTTTCTGATCGAAAGGCTGATCGAAAATATATCTTCTCTTAAAATCTGGATCATCATATTTTCTGAAATCCGGATCACAATCTGGATACGCTTTTGTAGATACATCAAATGAATTGGCCTTCTGCTTTCGAATATCTATATAAGGGTGTTCTGTGAAGTCAACCCATAGGAATCCCATTTCCCAATTTTTCATTGTGAACATTATTAATATGTTTTATGATGATAGATCAGCTTAACAGCGTATTATTTTTCTGTATCTGCTGATCAGAAAATGTACAAAGCATCTATGATAGTAATCCTTTCATAATCCGCCTATAATAATTCAATGCGGTATCTATTTCTTTTTTCTCAATTCTAATTAAATCATCTGGCTTTCAGTAGGAGTTTCTATAAACGTACTAGCATACGCGTTAAAGGAAAATAGAAAATGGCTTGAGGTGTCTTCGTTTTTTCCATTGCCCTTCCTCAAAAACGTATTGATCATTCCGTCTGACTGATTGGCTTTTTTTCGGGTTGCCAGATTTATGAACCTGAGTTGGTGGTTTTTCTTCTTTTTTAAACCAAAGACCTTTGATGGTATGGTCTATGAATAATGATCGTGACATAACTGCAACAATAGCGCTTTCTCCTTTTTGGGTAGGGAGTAAACAAAAAAGAAAACTTCTTAAATCATATTGATCGCTTTTGGATTCCATACCAAGAAAATCAAAAATTACCGGTACGGAGCTTTCGACCCACGCAGAAGGAAAGAATAGAGCTGGAAAGTCAACAAAATAGTAACCTTGCGACCCAGTTTCTCGAAAGCTGTTTTTTCTTTTTAAAAAACGACGATATTTTGGTTGGGTACCGTTTACTACCCATATCATATTTTTATAGAAACTTTCTTGAGCAATTTGTTCTTCTTGATATATACCCGAGAGTTGAAATTTGATAACGAGATCATGCTCGGTACAAACATCTGCAATATGTCTTTCACTGGTTGCTTCGTCCGATACAGAGATTTCTTGGCATTCCCTTGGGAATTTATTTATCCATTGACGATGCCAAGCCTGGTGTTTTTCTTTCCATGGGTCACAATGCGGAGTTGTCGCATGTACCCAATGATGCATTCTAACTGTACCACATCTGGCAATTAACGGGAAACCACAATTTATACAAGTTCCTTTAGCTCCTTTAGTGGCCTCGGTTTTTAAATTATTGACTAGTGCAAATTTCATAATAAGTATGTTTTGTGATGAAAGATCAGTTTACCAGTGTATTGTCTTTCTTCCTCTTTTGATCAGAAAATATATACCCGCTAGCCTCTAGTTGGGAAGAAGCCCCAGCTAAAAATAGCTCTTAGATGAAAAATGAATAAGTTTAGTGTATGTTTTTGTCTAATTTCAAATATAAGTAACTTTGTTGTTAAAAACAAATTGTTTTATATTTTAATTTTTGTTTTTATTTTCTGAATGTTTGACTGGTTCCCATAGGCTTACTATTTTAGATAGTAATTGTTTTGTGATCAGGTTGTGATGAGGCTGATATGGGATTCATTTCTAAATTCATAAATAGTCGCTATTGGGTAATTCAAAATGATCGGCCGATTAACGATAACGATTCCCGCAAGAGGAGATGAGGGTGGAAATCCTTATTCTGGTTAGAATAATGAATTGAATTTTGAAGAGGGGAGATGGAATGGTAACTATGTATATTAATCTGCTCGTTATTCAAGTATTTCTCTGGCCTTGACCTTGAGAAGATTAAGACTTTGAAGAATTAGAGGGGTAGTTGAATTAAGGAACGCGTAATCCTGGTAAAAACTTATTTGCTCCTTCCTCCAAAACCTTCCCCAAAATAAACCCATACATTCGTCTCCCGATCTCCAATTCCCCTTTCGTATACCGCTTCCGAAAAACCCGATAAGGAGCCCGTTTCTGAATCCCATAAATGGTAACCATTTCCGCTCCCGTTCCATCCAAATAGAAAGCGGCCTGTCTCACATACTCATACCTCTCACAATCAGCCAAGAATGTCTGCAGATCCTTCGCACCTGTAGATTTCAAATCAATCACATGAAGACCACGTTGGTTTCTATAAGCAATATCCACCTTAGCCTTACAAGGCAATTTCGTCTTCTCATCAGTCCAGGTAAACACCTGCTCGACCTGAGTTTCCTCATTTCTCAAAACCCGTTTCAAAAGACGATTACGAATCACCGATTTTTTAGCCGCTAGTAAATGGCGAATAGGCGCAGGAGTTAGGAATACATAATCTTGCGCTTCAGCCAGTTCAGGTTCCAAAATAATTTGATGCAAAATACTTCCAATTGAAAAAGCTTTCAATGGACTGGACCGCTGGATTTCGATCAATTACTAAGCTAACTTCATAACCTAAATCTTTTGTCAAATAAACATGCATCCTTCTGGCACCTTTAAACGGCTTTTCAAGGTAATGTTTGTCTATCTTTTCCATAAGCTCTAAATTTAAAGTCGAAGTCTGAACAGGTTCGTAATAAAAACTCGATCGGTTCAAATTCAATTCTGAATGATCCATTTACGTATTTAATCACCCTTAGCTATGGTACCGTTTTTTGTGGGTAAACCAGTGGTGAAAATAGTCGAAAAATAAATTTTATTTTTTAATAAAATCTTAAATAAAAGGTGTTATTTGCTTCATATTGCTACCACGATTGGTAGGTTCTAGACTATTCTTCTTAATTAAAAAATTTTAAAATCAAATTAGAATTGGAAAAGATTAAAATTGTTCACCCAGATCAGTTTGAAGCGGAAAACCATTGGTATCCAAAGGCTTTGAATGCTACTATTCATCCTATGATTAATTTCTTTCTCAATTTGGGACAAGATCGAATCGTGACCAGGTATTGCCATTTACATCCAACGGTGGATGGGGAGAAGTTGAAAGAGATTCTCAGTCATAAGTCGAAATACTTCTTGTGGGGTGGAGCGGATTTACTAAACGTAACTTCTGCCAGTGGTAAACGGCAGATGGTCGTAATTGAAAACAACTCTTGTCCTTCTGGTCAGAAATCTATGCCTTTGATGGATGATAATAAGGAGCAGGGAAGTTACCGACTAATGGTCGAGCGAACTTTTAAGCCCTACCTTAAAAATCTTAGAAAAAGTGTTAAGGGAGGATTGGCCGTGATCTATGATAAGAATCCAATGGAGGTTTCTGGCTACGCAGAAGTAATCGCTGATGTGATGAAGGAACCAGTTTATTATATCAATTATCCAAAGAATGACGAAAACCCTAGGGTGAAATTTAAAGAGGGAATCATGCAGGTATTGGACGATCAAGATGAGTGGATTCCGATTCGAGCAGCTTTTAGATATCTGACTCAGAAACCATGGAACAGATTGCCATTACATTCTAAAACTAGAATCCTCAATCCTATTATTGCTTGCTTGGCGGGTGGTCGAAACAAAATGGTGGCGGCTAAAGCCTACGATGTTTTTAATGCGGAGCTGGAAGGATTTGGATTGAAAATAAATACGCCAGAAACTATTTGGGATGTGCGTAAAAATGAGATCCCTTTATGGGTGAAAAAAATGGGAGGACATGCAGTGATTAAAGTTCCTTATAGTAATGCTGGACAAGGAGTTTATACAATTGTTTCGGAAGAGGAACTGGATAAATTTATGGAATTAGAATTTGATTATGATTTGTTTATTGTACAGAGTTTAATTGGAAACTCTAATTGGACCAGCAATACAGCTAGTGGAAAATTATACCACGTAGGAACGATCCCTAATCAAAAAAATCAAACCTTCGTAGCTGATATTCGAATGATGGTCAGTGCTACCGAAGATGGAATCAGGCCCTTGTGTACTTATGCGCGGAGAGCAGAAAAACCTCTTGTGGACAAAATTAGAGAGGGCGCAGAAAGCTGGTCTATGTTGGGAACGAATCTATCTTTTAAAAACAAAGACGGATCTTGGGGTAGTGATACCAATCGCCTAATGTTGATGGATCGTCGAGATTTTAATAAACTAGGAATTGGTCTTGATGATTTGATTGAAGCGTATATTCAGACCGTGCTCTCGATGGTTGCAATTGATAATATGGCTAAAATGCTGATGAACAAACAAGGCAAATTCAGAATGAGATTGTTTAAAAGTTTGAATAATGATCAGAGTTTACTAGACGAAATAATGCTTGACTAATGAAAAAATATAAAGTACTCATACTAACGGATCACTCCGGGCATAGTAAAGAAAATTCCTTGTATGCAATTGTTGAGAAAATGCTTTTGCACTCAATGACCGAAGAAATCGATATTGCATCACGCGGAAACGCAATCAACCAAGATTTTTTTAATCAGATGGCTGGAGCAAAATTATGGATTCGCAAGGCTGATAATAATTTTGCGTTTAGTAAAAATGGATCTCATCTGAGTGAGTCCTTATCTGTTGCTACCATCGCAGACTATGATTTGATTTGGTTGCGGATGCCACCACCTTTGGGAAAAGATTTTTTAGATTTTCTGGAAACTGTTTTTGTAGACAAAATAATTATCAATAATCCGAAAGGAATTTATGAAACAGGTAGCAAAGAATTTCTTGTAAACTTTCAAAGTTGTTGTCCACCGATGAAAATCTGTCGAACCAAAGCAGATATTATTGAATTTAAATCTCAATTTCCAATTGTCCTTAAACCTTTTCGTGAATACGGAGGCAAAGGGATTGTCAAAATAGATGGAGCCGAGGTTTCGCTAGGAAGAGAGCAAATATCTTTTGACGAATTTATCAATAATTTACCAGAAGATGAGATAGAATATATCGGTGTCAAATTCTTGAAAAATGTTTCTCAAGGAGACAAGCGAGTCATCGTCGTTAACGGAAAAATTATGGGGGCTTCTTTGCGGTTACCTCCCGAAGATTCTTGGCTATGTAACGTAGCGATGGGTGGTAAGTCGGTGATTGCAGAGGTGGACGAGGCTGAACAAAAAATTGTAGCAGCTATTGATCCTATTTTATCTAAGATGGGAATTGCCATGTACGGTGTAGATACGCTGGTCGGCGATAACGGCCAACGAGTTTTGTCAGAAATAAATACCACAAGTATTGGTGGATTGCCACAAGTGGCAAAACAACAACAGCTACCTTTAGTGGCAGAGGCGATTGATCTGATCTGGCAGTTTTTTTTAACACAAAAGAATAAAATACAAAATAATAATGACAGGATTTCAGGATGATAAAAGTAAGGTAGTTCAGGAATTGATACTTGATAAAGTACCTAAAGGAAAAATTTCTAGATACTGGTTGGAAATCGTTAAGGATGGAATGGGGCTTCCAATCCTAATTCCCATTATTGTTGCCAGAGGCAAAAAAGCGGGAAAGACCGTCGGGATAACCGCAGCAGTACATGGCAACGAGCTAAACGGAATTCCCGTTATTCAGAGACTATTTAAAGAATTTGATGTTACCAAATTAAGAGGAACCATCGTTGGTATTCCGGTTCTTAATGTTCCATCTTATCTGAGAAAGAAAAGAAGATTTTTAGATGGGACCGACTTGAATCATATCATGCCAGGTAAACAAAATGGTACGGTTAGTCAGGTATATGCGTGGAGAGTGGTTGAAAAAATAATTAAGCAATTTGATTTTTTACTTGATTTGCATACTGCCAGCAATGGCCGGATGAACTCTTATTATATCCGAGCAGATATGAGCGATGAGATAGTAAGAGAAATGGCTTTGCTGCAAAACGCACAGATTATTGTCCATAATCCACCAAGTGATGGAACGTTAAGAGGAACCGCAGATGAACTGGAAATTCCCGCGATTACTCTAGAAGTAGGGAATCCTAACTCCTTTCAAAAAGGAATGATTAGAGACGGATTGACAGGTATCCATAATTTATTGGGATATTTAAAGATGACCGATTCAGAAGTAGAGGCACATTCTACAGAGACAGTTCTTTGTAAAAAATCATACTGGATGTATACAGATACAGGTGGACTTTTAACGGTACTTCCTAAGGCCACGGACCTCGTGAAAAAGGGAGAGGTAGTTGCTAGATTGAGTAATATTTTTGGTGATCTGATAAAAGAATATCTAGCTCCTGAAGATGGAGTAGTGATCGGAAAAAGCGTCAGTCCTGTGAATCAGGCTGGAGGCCGGATATTGCACTTGGGGATTGTGAAAAAGAAGTATGTGGTTTTTAAAAATAATGACTAATATTAGCTGGTAAAATTACGTATGGGTATCTTTTAGGCTGTTCGTTTTGTGTGTGGCCTGATTGCATGGAATGAAAAAAGTGGAGTAACATTTTACGATTACTCCACTGTGACACCACCAGTAAAACCGCAAAGTAACTGGATTAAAAAAATCAAAGCGCTTGTTTACACCTGCTTTTTCCGGCCGGCAGGCGTCCCGTGTAAATATAGCTTTACAAGAAAAAAGCCTCTGAGAAATCAGGGGCTTTTTTTATTTAGCAAACGCCTATTTAAATTTTACATTTCTTTCCTGGCTATCCTCCAATCCTGTTCCAAATCCCCAAATCCCATCCTCTGCCACCAACTTCCCCAAAATAAACCCATACATCCGTCTCCCAACTTCCAATTCCCGTTTCGTATACCGCTTCCGAAAAACCCGATAAGGCGCCCGTTTCTGAATCCCATAAATCGTAACCGTTTCTGCTTCAGTCCCATCCAAATAAAAAGCCGCCTGTCGCACATACTCATACTTCTCACAATCAGCCAAGAACGTCGTCAGATCCTTTGCTCCCGTAGACTTCAAATCAATCACATGGAGACCGCGTTGATTTCTGTAAGCAATATCAACCTTCGCCTTACAAGGCAATTTCGTTTTTGTATCAGTCCAGGTAAAGACCTGCTCGACTTCCGTTTCCTCATTCCTCAAAACCCGTTTCAAAAGTCGGTTACGAATAGCCGATTTTTTAGCAGCTAGTAAATGGCGAATAGGAGCCGGAGTCAAAAAAACATAATCCTCCGCTTCTGCGAGTTCCGGTTCCAAAATAATTTGATGCAAAATACTCCCGATCGAAAAAGCTTTTAAGGGTCTTGGCCGCTGGATTCCGATCAGCTGGTTTTTGATTTGAGACAACCGACTGTTGGAATAAGCGTTGATCGCTCGATAATATTTATCCGCTCCGGTATGAGTGGTTATGCCGTTTAGGCTTAACCAATTTCCAATTACGGTGGCGTTAGGTTTTCGATTCGCT